>JBFEIJ010000020.1:0-35709 GCA_041553775.1 Planococcus sp. (in: firmicutes) | reverse complement strand
GCCTCCTCGATCGCTTTAAAACCTTGTGCTCCTGCATCGCTGCGCTAGCTTCGTCGCAAAGATTAGACCGAATGCAGTTCGGTCTAATCTTGTCTGCGGGGTCTCTCAAACCCGCTAGACCCACAGGAGTCGAGCAAACGCTTCTCGAAATACGTAGATTCTTCACTTAGATTTTATTGTATTAAAAAGATGGTTATTATGAAATTTAGTAGGTTGTTACCTTTTTCTTATTCTTCTCGGACTTCCAAATTAATCGGTCGGATTGTTCCCCACGGTGCAACGTCGATTGTTACTTGTAGATCGACGGCTTCTTCAAGCGCAGGTCCTTGTCCTTGTTCAACATAATACTGTTCTAATTGAGGAGCAGATACGCGATTATCGTAAGTAAATCCACTGATGGCGCCAAAGAATGATTCGTTCTCTATCCGGTCAATAACTGCATAGCCATCAGTTCCTTGTTTCAAGGTGAAGTAAACAAAACCATCTTCAATATTGGAAGGTGCATCCAAGTCCGGGTATTGCAACATGACGAATTCACCGTAGAAAGGATCAAAAGGATCGAATGGCTCGGCTCGGAGCAAGTATTCATCACCGAACCAAGATGCAGCGTAGAAACTAATCACCAATACTGCCACGAACAAGGTCATGAGGGTAGGGAAAAGCCAAGCTTTCATGATGCAACACCTTCTTTCTTACGGTTTAGCCACCAGGCAATTCCGGAAAGGGCAAATAGTAGAAGCGCACCGATCAAGAAGAACAGCGACATGTCCAAGCGCTCCCATGCATAAATGACATAGATTACAAATTGTACAACAATAAAATAGACAAAGCCCAAAGCGAGTGGTTTATCTTGTCGTTGTGCAACGATCAAATAGGCAAGAGCCGACAATTCAGCAACTGCCGCCAAAGCAATAGCCGTTTCATCAAACAATAGCAAACCCATAGCTCCAAGAAGCGCAATCCACATGATTGGACGGAATTTAACATATGTCACGATGAGGACAGCTAGTCCAGCGACGACTAATCCAATCGATTCCGGCCAATTCAAATCAACTAGCGCCAAGTCGGTTTCGCCACGAACAGCCAAGTAAACAACGAGCATAATTGCACCGAAAATCAGGTAGAGCGGCGATAGCAATCGTTGTTTGTCTGCAGGAATGAGGAATAGCAGCAATACAAGCGCAAAAAGCGTCCAAATCGGCCAAAATGGACTGGTGTATTCAACCAAGTCCCACATCAAAAACCCTGAAAAGAACATGAGCATCCAACTGAATACCATCGGTGCTTCATCTTTACTGAAATAGAACCAAGCCAGTGCGACTGCTACGAAGATGCTCCATTCCAGCCAGCCGGTCTGCGGAAGAAATGACGAAACGGTTGAGATGCCGAAGATGAAGGCAACAATAGCGTACGATATATGACGCCAATAAAAATAATGAGCCAATGCTGCTATGAAAATTGCCCAAGGCAGCAAAGAATTATTCGTTGGAAAATGGAAAGTTTGCGCAGCGACCAAAATGCTTGCCGCAAACATCGCCAATCCAAGGAGCCTGAAAATGATAGGCCGTCCAAAATGTTTCGTTTCAGAAAAATGTGCCAAGATGTAAAACAACCACATTAATGCAACAACTAGTGTTACTTTTAATAAATCCGGAATCAATTGCCAATTGGCAGCGATAAAGCTGAAGACGGCTAACGCAAGAAAAATCAATCCAATGAGCAAAAGCAAAGGTATTTTTTTCTTTTGCGGCTGCCGTTTTTCAAATGCCAATATGCGATCGTATGCACTTTGGTCCAGCAACCCTTCTTTGCGCCACTGCAACAATTTCTTTTCAGTTTCCATGCCAACACCTCCCCAATCTTTATCTTTATTATAAACCTCAGTTGTCAGAATAGACAGAAAATAGTACGAGTAAGATGAATTAATATAGGAATATTTTACTGTGTAGAATTAGTAATTCGATGATTAACTGAGATGGTCTAACTAGCGGAAGGTGCAGGTGCATTTCTTTTGTCAAACGAAAAAAGGAATATTAACGTAAATGTCGTATGTTAACAGGTAATTGACTTTCATTCATTTGAAATGAGGTGTAATTATGGGGAAAAGGAAGAACCGAGGAGTGTGGCAAAAGATTGCATTAAGCGGAGCGGCAGCTGCTATTGTTTATACATTGCATGTGTTTATCGGAGGAGCATTATGGGATGGCTATAGTCACGTTAGACAGACGATAAGTGAATTAACGGGGAATGGGGCACCGAATGCAGGCATGTTGAAGATTTTCACTATCATTTACAGCATACTGGCGTTGGTGTTCTCTATTTCTGTCTATATGCTTTTTTGGAAATACAATGTCCATAAATGGGCATTAACGGGTTCCGTTTTGCTCATCTTGATGGAAACCACATCTTTGATCGGTTATAATTTGTTTCCGCTTGAAGACGGTGGTGCGGTATTGTCTATCGGTAATTTCATGCATTTGGCTGTCACTGCTATTGTGGCATTATCCGCGATAGGTGCTATTTTCTTGATCAGTTTCGGATTGTTGAAAACACCGTATTTCAGAACGATGGGGATGTTATCACTGATTAGTGCTGTTATTTTGACTGGATCTGGTGTAGCAACACCTATCGTTTTAAGCAATGAGTGGGGAATAGCGGGTCTTGTCGAGCGAATAAATTTGTTTACATTGCAAGTTTGGTTCTTTTCCCTGTCTCTCTACTTATTTAATGTTCAGCTACCCCAAAAAACAAATTTGGATTTAGAGCGAATCGGACTGGTTGATCTATATCGAATAAAACAATAAGAAAGCCCGCCTTCCGAGTGAGATCGGCAATGACGGGCAAATGTATCTTTTAATTGATCGGTGTAAATATTGAATTCCAAGTTTTTGGGCTTGTGCCATAGTCATTTGATCCGAGATCACTCGTAAATACAGTGAAGGAGATTAACACGATCCATCCTATGATTGGCAGTAAGACTAATGATGACCACCATCCGCTGCGACCTGTATCATGCAACCGCCTTATCGTTACTGATAATGCTGGCCTTGCAATAGCGAGTCCAAAAATTGTTGATAACATGCCTATACCGTTTAAGACCTGCAAATTTAATAATGTCTCAATGATTACTAACCCAATTGCGAGCACAGAGGCAATCAACCAAAACTGCCAAAACTCTCTTCTCCTAGAACGTCCTTTAAAGTCAGACGATTTTTTTATCGCATTCACAAACTCTTGCATAAACGCCCTCCTAGGTAATAATGCTTAATAAAAAACATTATATCAATATGCCTATATATTGTATAGATAATTCCAATTTTTTATTGTAAGTATTAACGCAAACAATAGTATTACTTTTGAGCATTGAAAAACCGTTTTCGCTATCGCGCAAAACGGTTTTTTCTATATGTTTTGGAGCAAGGAGACTGTACGGGTAATAAATTTAAAAAGGTAGAGGTAAATCGTTAATGAGATAACAAATTTCACTACTTATACCGCGAGTATATAAACCTAGATTACCCAATTTTTCTTGATCTATGCCGCGAAAAAAGAAATAGATGAATAAAATGACTAGGTAATGTGAATTATTTTTGTTAAATATATGTAAAATATAGTTTTATTACAAATGAGATTATTTTATTACAAATGTCTGCTAATGGTAGTTCGCATTCGATAAAGTGTTTATAATGAGGACGTTGCATCTATAGAGAATTTAGCATCGGGGGGTACTGACATGACTTGTAAGAAATGCGGGCATGAAAATAATGAGCAAAACAATTTTTGCGGAAATTGCGGGACCGCTTTAACAAATCGAAAAGACAGCGGCAAAGCAAAAACAAAAATAGCGGGGATTCTTTTATCTCTTTTGACAGCAGGAGGCATCGGATTCGGTGCGGCCACGCTTATACAAGATGAACAAAACGCGGATTCTTCAACTGATACATTACAAATAGAAGAGCCGGAGCAATTGGTGAAAAGCGATAAACCGATTGAAGGTGCTGTAATTCCAGCTGCAGATATTATTCCGCCTTCTGAACAGCCTGACAAAGTTGAACCTAAAAAAGTCGGGAAAACGGAAGTAATTAAACAAGCTCAGCAAAAAACCTATACCATTTTAACAGAAGGTGGACAAGGTTCAGGCTTTTTGTTCAATGACCAAGGCATGGTAGTGACGAATGCACACGTTGTGGCGGGCTTTACAGACGTGATTGTCCGCAATATCAATGGACAAGACCTACCAGGTCAAGTCATTGGCGTATCTGGAAAATCGGATATCGCATTGATTAAAGTAGAAGCGTTTGAAGGAATAACGCCGCTTGAAAGTGAAATGGAACCGACAGATATCGGTACTGAAGTAATTGCGTTAGGCAGTCCGTCCGGCTTTGAAAACACAGCAACTATCGGCTATCTGACAGGGATCGACCGTGATTTTGAACAGGAATTTCTATATGAAGACATTTATCAGATAGATGCTCCAATTGCACAAGGAAGCAGCGGTGGCCCTTTGCTTGATGCCGGAACAGGTAAAGTAATCGGCATCAATTCACTTGTCATGTTGGAGGGCGATCCGATTGGTTTTTCTATCCCGTTGTATTCGATGCACAGTGAACTGACGCAATGGGCTGAGAATCCGATGAAGCCAGAAGAAGTGGTAGAGAAGTATCATGTGTACGACGATTTCAGTGAATACGAAGACGAAGAGTATGAATACGAATACGATTTGGAAATGGAATTCAATGAAGCGAATGTTAAACAATTTATCGGCGATTTCCGTTATTATTATGAGCTGGCATTGCAGAACGAAGATTTCTTTTATGTGCAAAATGTGTTGGTGTACAAGAGCGATATCTATAATAATGTACTCGAATATATCAATGAAATTTCAGGACAAGGAATGGAATTTAACTTCAGGAAATTAGACATTATGGATATTGAAATATACGAAGATTACGCTGTCGTACAAACAGAAGAAAGCTTTGATTTCAAAAATGCAGCAGGCGAGTTTTCAGTAGAAGAACGTCGCAAATCATATACGATTGTCATGGACGATAACGGTTTTTATTACGTATCAGACATCATCAATCACGAATAGGAAAACGCATTGTATGGAGAGTCTCTGTACAATGCGTTTTTGTATTGTCGACAAATAGTTAAATTTGACAGATGAATCGAAGATTTAACCTGTCCTTAACGTTAATCTTTTATGATGCCTAAAAATAGGGTTCTTAAAGGTATGTGGAAGAACTTTGCTAGATAGTCTGAACGAGAGAATGGCAGGCAACTGTATCATTATGAAGAGAAGGAGGAAGGGGAATTGGGAAGCTTTTATTTCATTGCGTCAGAAAACATTTTGGGCATCAGAACGAATATTAAAAATTTCACATGGAGTTTTGGCACAGAGATGCCTCAAGCTACAGCGGAAGAATATGATAAATGCCAAGTGAAGATCAACGTGGTATTAGAGAACTTTAATGAGGATGAGCACTTAAAGGACATGGGGCGCTATCATTATTTCAATGGTAATCCTGGGGAAGATAAGATCTACTACACCCGAAAACTCGCATTGAATCAAAAGATGAGGTTGAAAGCTGAAAACTTGATGGCTGATGAAGCAAAAATTACAGTTAATAAAGCTTATTATAAATTCATCACTCACCGAATTATGAATTTACATTCTGTGCATTATATTGTCACCGACCTTGCAGCGCTGCTCCTATTGAAAAAAGGATTTGCACCGATTCATTGCTCAGCTTTTGAAAAAGATGGAAAAACTGTTGCAATATTTGCGCCGCCGGATACAGGGAAAACCTTAAGTGCCACTATGGCTTGTATGGAACATGGAGCCAGATTTATAGCAGAAGACATGGCGATAACGGATGGACAAAAGATATATGCTGTACCGTGGACAAATTCGTTTTGCCATTATTCTAAGAACCATGGAGAAAAAGGGGAGAACACGCCCGCTAAAAATGCAAAGAAGAAAGGATTAATGGTGGCAGACGTAACGCATGTAGCTGTTTTGGAAAAAGGAGCGGATCAAATTGTGCCGCTGTCAGAAGACGTTGCCGTCAGCAAATTGATGAATTTAAATAGATACGAATTCAATTTTCTGAGAGCCCCGGTATTGATCGCTTATGAGTTCTTTAATCCGACGCTCATGATTGATGATGCTACTCAAGTGGAACGTGAATTATTAAGGGGGCTCAGTAAAAGGAGTGAGAAAGTTTTTTCGTTGAACAAAACGAACCCTACTCATTACGCCAAAACACTCGTTAATGAAATGGAGACCGTCATAGCCCCTATATAAATGTTTGCATTAAAAAAGTCCTTGAACAATCAATCAAGGACTTTTTTCTATTGATGAAACAAAAAACATCATTACGTATTGAATGCATGATGAAGTGAGAAATTGCTAGATTATTTGGAAGGCGATACAGCTAGCGCAGCCAGCCATATCGACTTATGTGGCATACCATTTTTTATATTCAGGATTCAACGTGTAGCATAGCATATGCTCCACGATTTCCCGCGTTTCAGGTTGTTCGATTTCTACCCAGTAAATGGAGATGGACTGCGGCGCTCGCTTAGGGGCTTCATTCGGAACATTTTTAAGTTTAGCAAAATGTCTACGAATCCGGTTATAGATGGGTGCGCCTTTGCCAATGTATAAAATTCGTTCGTTTGCATCACTGAAAATGTAGATGCCTTTAGCCATGCCCATATTTTTCTTGATTTTATTAAGAAGCTGAACAGTTCCTGCATTATAAGCAAATGGTACATTTTCAATCGACTTCCACTTGTCTTTATCGAATGCATAGTTCTCATTGGACAATAAATCATTGATTTTTTCTCTCATCAACTTTCCCCCTTACGGAATCCCCTGTTAGAAAACTGGACAAGTGCAACAGCTTCTAAACTGTTCTATAATGCCAACCACTATTACCAGCTCTTAAATTTTAATAATACTTTTATTCTAACCAATAATTTTATATTAAGCGATACTATTCAAAGAATTTGTAAAGTTAAGTTTATTCACGATCTTATTCAATGATCTTTCAAGTTTGTAAAGTTTGAAACCCCTGGAAATCGAGATTTTTAAAGCAGGGAGCTTGAACGGCTATACACAAAATGGAATTTCAATTAACTGCTATTTACAACCCAGCAGTTTCCTTCATGATGTCGCGCCGCATTTTGTCTTTCTTTTTCTTATACTCTTTTTTCATGGAATCCACTGCTTTAGTCGAGTGGCCATTCAGTTTCAACTCATGTTCCATGATTTCCATGAGGGCATTAAAAACGCTATCGGTTCGATTTTCAAGCTTACTGGCAGCGCTCGAATATTTATTGTAGAAATAGGGGTAGCTGATTTTTTGATTGTTCGCTTCCATCTCCATATACTCACTCGTAGCAAGATGGATCAACTCGTCTAAATTGTTGTATGCTTGTTTTTCTATATCAGCTAAAGCAGGGGCATACTTATTTTTGATGGCTTTAACAGAGAGTTTGCGTTTTTTTTCATTGATTGAATCGGACATGATAGAATCATTCTCCAAACGATTCGCTGTGACAGAGGTCGGCAAGCTATCAGTTACATCGATTTTGGTAACTTTTCCGTCTGATTCTGTAACGTGCCGAATTAAATTGCCATTCTTATCTAAGATAATTTTCGAACCGTCAGCTAGTTCTATGACATATTCTTCTTTTGTCAGCACATCAACTTCTGCATCAGAGGTGTTGTACGCCTTAAACTCAAATAAATAAATAAGATATACTGCTAACAAAATAGTCATAGCGCCAAGTAGAAGTCCATATTTCTTCATTTTCACTCGCCCCCTCAAAGATAAAAATCGATGAAAAATAATAATAATTTATCTTAATTTATTGAATATTACCACAATTAAAAATACTGTACAATACAATTCGTTGTAAAAAAATGTTTATTTTTGTGTAAAATTTATGGTTTAAATTATTTGAAATCATCTGTGATCCTCCAATCCTCAAATTTCATGTAAATCATATGAATTTGAAAACGGAACTCTGAAGCCGCTCGGGAAATGGAGGCATTTATAGCTATAAATATACGGCGATAAAGCGTTTCAACTAAATGGCAGGCTGAACATAATGTTTTTTAGTTTATTAGGTATTAATAACTAATTAAATAAATATTAAAGGTACATATATGCTAATTTAGAATATGAAAAAATATCCTACTTTTTGGAATATATAAGAATTTATTTTATTGAAAGATATTACACAATGTTTTTTATAGAAATCAGGAATAATTAAAGAAATTGTTAAAATCGCTTTATTTAGGGTTTATTTCATAAAAAAATTTCCATGATAAATTATAATTCGAATTTTTTAGGTTATCTCTAGAACTTTTTACACTGGCAATGTATAATGAATTTACTTATAATCTGATAATTCTAAAAAATATAAAATTATCATTTTTAGTGGATAAACATATGGATTTTTCATGAATGGAGTTGAGACTTTGAGAGACTTATATTTTGACGAAAAATACGGACGCTTGTATGAGGAAATTGAAAAAGGAACTTCTCAAGTTTTTAATTTCCAACATTCATTCGGAACGATTCAGCATATGTTCATTAAACGTGAAATTCCATTCAAACTGAATGGACAAACTTATTATGATATTGTGACGCCTTATGGTTATGGAGGCCCTTTAATAGATGAATGCAAAGTAGAGAACAAAGAGCTGCTAGTAGAAGCCTTCATGGAAGCTTTTCAAGAATATTGCCATGAAGAGTATATTGTCAGCGAGTTTATCCGATTTCAACCAGTAATCGATAATGCACAAGATTTCCAAGACTGCTACGATGTGGTGTATATTCGGGATACAGTCGGTACGAACTTAAAAGATTTCGACGATCCAGTACAACAGGAATTTTCTAAATCTACACGTAAGAATATTAGAAAAGCATTGCAAGCAGGTATTGAATTCAATGTCACTTTGGCTCCTGAAAACTTTAAGGAATTTAAGGACATCTATTATGAAACGATGGCCCGCAATAATGCGGATCCGTTTTATTATTTTGATGAAGTGTATTTCAATCGACTGATTGAATATTTTGGGGAGAATATGCTATTGGTTGAAGTAGTTTATGATGGACGCATCATCGGCATGGGCTTGAATTTTGTGTACGATAACATGATTCATACACATCTTTCAGGCACGCTCACTGATTATCAACATTTGGCGCCGGCCTACATTTTGCAATATGCTTTAGTTGTGTGGGGAAAAGAGAATGGCATTGATCTCATTCACGATGGCGGAGGACGGACGAATAGTGAAGAAGATAAGCTCTTTCTTTTTAAGAAGCAGTTCGGTAAAAATACCCGCTTTAAATTTTACATTGGCAAAAAAATATGGCATCCCGCTTTATATGAGAAATTATGCAAAGCAGCAGATGTTGAAGTAGACAGTGATTATTTTCCAGCATACCGCTCCCAGCCATCAAATGAAAAACAAGGCGTCAAAAATTAGTGAATGACTTATAAAAAGACCGCTCCAAAAGCGATTATTTTAGCTTTTGGAGCGGTCTTTTCTATTTGTACTTCTACAATCTAACCGTCCTCAAGATCGTTTCTAGTAGGTATCTCATATTATATTTAGATTTTTTTGAATAATAAAACAGTTTAACCTACTTTTAACCTAAGCACTTTAGTATAAAACTCAATAATAGCGGTAAAAGAGGGGAGATAGTCATATGTTCCGACGCTTGAGAGGAAGCTTGAATAGTCAACAAAGAATTTGAACGTAAGCGAGGGAGAAAATTATGGAGAAAACCGTCATTGCGCTAATGGCTGTCATAATAGCGACAAAAGTGCTGGGCTTCTCAAGGGATATATCCCTTTCCTATTTTTATGGAGCGGACGGATTAACCGATGCCTACTTGATATCCCAGACGATTCCATCCGTACTTTTTTCTTTTGTTGGAATGGGAATAGCGGCAAGTTTCATCCCGGTCTTCACAAAGATCAATGAAAATGAAGGGCCCGAATACGCACAACGCTTTACTGCCAACCTAACGAATATTGTTTTATTGCTTTCTACCATACTCATCATTGCGATGCAGCTGTTTCCAGAACAAATTGTCAAGATATTTGCGAGTGGCTTTGAAGGAGAGACGTTGAAAATCGCTTCGGATTTCACTCGAATTTCTGCATTTAGTATTTATTTTACAGCACTCGTATTTGTTTTTAATAGCTATCTTGAAGTGAATAAGCGATTTCTGGCAACGATGCTTAGCGGGTTGCCGCTGAACTTGCTCATTATCTTCTTCATCTATCTCAGTTTTGAAGTGAACTTTTATTTATTGTCGATCGGCTCGGTAGTGGCGGTTGTTGTACAATTTCTATTTTTGTTGCCAGCAATTTATAAAACAGGCTATCGGCATCGTTTAACAGTAGCTCCACGAGAAAAGAACATTCAAAAGATGTTATGGCTGGCGATTCCGGTCATTGTCGGAGTTTCTGCCGATCAAATCAATGTCTTGGTTGATAAAACCTTGGCTTCACAAATTTCAGAAGGCGGCATTTCAGCTTTAACATATTCCCATCGAATTGTTTTCTTCATTCAAGCGATTTTTGTAACTGCTATTGTCACGGTGATGTTTCCTAAAATTTCCAAACTTGCAGTTAATAAAAACATCGCCTATTTAAAAGACATTGTTGGTAAAATCGTGACGACTATAGCGTTGCTTGTGATTCCTGCAACGGTCGGCTTGATGATTTTCTCGGAACAAGTAACAGAAGCTTTGTTTGGCAGGGGAGCATTTCAAGAAGATGCAGTCGTTATGACGTCTGGAGCTCTTTTTTTCTATACGATCGGCATGCTCGGATTCGGACTGCGAGAAGTTTTGGCAAAAGTCTTTTATTCCTTAGAAGATTCTAAAACACCGATGATCAGTGCGGTAGGGGCAATGTTTTTAAATGTCGTGTTGAATGTGGTGCTGTCCAGATTGATGGGAATTAATGGCTTAGCTCTTGCGACGAGCATCTCGGCATTAGCAACGACTGGCGTGTTGTATATTTCGTTAGTGCGAAAAGTCGGGTCGATGAATACGAAAAAAATCCTGATGGACATTTCAAAAGCTATTTTTGCTGCATTAGTTATGGGCGTCGTGGCAAAAGGGGTTTTCACTTATTTGGACAGCCCTCAAACGGAGTTATTGGCGCTTGCAGGAGGCATCATATCAGGGATTCTCGTGTATGGCTTAATGTTGTGGCTACTGCAATTGAGTGACGTTGCTTATTACAAAGCAAGGTTGGCGGCACTGGCTAAGCGGTAAAAGAATAAACCTTACACACTGAATACTATTTTAGGGGGTGTTCCATCCATGCTCATCGTTTTAGCATTTTTCATTTTAGAAGTGCTGATTACTTATTTGCTCAAGGACTATTTCACTTTAGGAGCCGGATATGGCATGTTGATGCTTTTTGCAAGCATCATTGCGATTTCTCTATATTTATACAGAACACTTGAAAGAGAATGGTTGATGTTGATATTTGCAGGTTTTGCCATTCGTGTTTTGGTATTGTTTATCGATTTGTATGTACCTTCGATCCAGATTTTTTCCAGCGGCACTGACACAGAATATTTCCATGAGGTTTCACTGCTTATTGCAAATGGCATGTTCCCCCTCGAAGACGGTGCGACGAATTATGTTCCTTTTCTCTCCGGCATTTATTATATGATCGGTGATCAACGGCCATTCGCTCAATTTCTTAATGTAGCCTTTTGGGTGTTTTCAGCAGTCTATCTAATGAAAGCTCTGATTCACCTGGAGATTGATAAAAAACTAATTTTTACAGCGCTTGTAATTTTCACAGTGATGCCAAACAGTATTTTCATGTCGAGCATCCTGCTGCGTGAATCCATCATTATTTTCCTTATAACCGTCTCACTCTACCATTTTGTTCGTTGGTTCGCTGACGGAACTTTCCTGAACTTCATCCTTGCCATACTACTGGCTCTTGGGTCGATGATGTTCCACTCGGGCATGATAGGCTTTGTGATTTCGTATGTTCTGGCATTCATGTTTGTAAGCTCCAAAGGATCAAAGAAAATGACTCAAAACGTACTGTTCTTGATGTTGTTAATGATCATGGGGGCCATTCTGATCCAGAATTCGGAACTATTCCTCAGCAAGTTCATTGGACCGGAAGGCACAGCGGTTTCGGCCCTTGAAATTTCTGGACGTGGAGGTTCCATGTATCTATCCAGTTTGAATGGACTGACTGGTATTGTTGCTTTACTTGTAGCCCCGCTTAAGATGTTCTATTTTATGTTCTCACCTATACCGCTGGATTGGCGGGGACTGGGAGATGTCTTCAGTTTCCTATTCGATTCTTCAATTTATGTGTTTCTTGTAGGAGCTACGATTTATGGGCTAGTCAAAAGCGATATGCCGCTGCGCAATAAGCTATTCCTGCTGATTTTCCTTGGCATTACGATACTGGTTTATTCTTACGGCACTCAAAGTGCCGGGACTGCAATGCGCCATCGCAATAAAATCATCCCATTGCTGCTGATTACATTCGCTATCGCTAATAGCAAACAATTGCTGAAAATAGCTGCCGACCGTTTCCGGAAGTCCGAAGGAGAGAACATCATATGAGAAATGACAAACTAACTATCGCAGTGGTAGGTCTTGGGCACCTCGGACTGCCCCTTTCGATGACATTTGCCAAAAAATATGCCGTCACAGGCTATGACAGCAATGAATCCCGTATAAAACAATTACAGGAAGGTATGGATATTACAGGTCAAGCTAACCGGCAAGAGCTTGAAGAAGCCGGTATTGTGTTCACTGCTGATTCCTCTGTCTTAAAGAACGCTGGATTTATCTTAATTGCAGTTGCAACGCCAATTGACACGGCTGATCAACCGGATTTGAGTCAATTGCTTGGAGCTTGTAGTATCGTCGGCATGCACATGAAAAAAGGCGCAGTCATCGTTTTTGAATCAACTGTTTACCCGGGGGCCACAGAAGAAAAATGCATTTCGATGCTTGAGGAAGTTTCCGGCTGGGAATGCGGAGTTGAATTTTTTGTCGGCTATTCCCCCGAACGCTTTAATCCGGATGAACGAAAACTGCCAATCGCAAAGATCAAGAAAGTGGTGGCGGGACAAAACGAAGCAGTTCTGAATTACATTGCTGAAATTTACGGAAATGTTGTAGAGGCTGGAGTCTTTAAAGCAAAATCCATCCGAGTCGCAGAAGCCGCGAAAGTCATCGAGAACGCTCAACAAGATGTAAATATTGCACTGATCAATGAATTTTCCATGATCTTCAACCATCTGGGTATCGATACGGGTGCTGTATTGGAAACTGCTGGAACCAAAAAAAGCTTTCTGAAGTTTACTCCAGGATTTGCAGGAGGACCCAGACTTGGAAGTGATTCGCATTACTTGGCATACAAATCGCGTGCAGCAGGATACGAGCCTGAGATTATCGTGGCTGGTCGCAAAGTTAATAACGGTATGGGGCAATACATTGCACGCACGGTAGCCAAGCGATTGATTCAGCAAAATTTGCCTGCTAAGGAAACGCGCATCACAGTTCTTGGCATCACCTATAAAGAAGATGTACAAGACCTTCGAAATTCTAAAGTTATTGATGTTATAGAAGAGTTGCATGATTACGGGTTTGAAGTTCAAACAGCAGACTGTCATGCAGATGCACAAGATGCGGATCGAAAATATGGACTATTGCTGACACCAGAGCAAGAATTATTGCCTGCAGCGGCTATTATTTTGGCTATGCCGCATAAACAATACAAAGAAGCCGGTTGGTCCATGCTCCAATTATTATTGGATAAAAAAGGCGGCACTGTTTTTGATGTGACAGGTGTTTTGGAGCAGCATGGAAAACCTGAAAACATTGAATTATGGAGATTATAGGGGGGATTCACATGACGCTAGGAATGATCGATTCACCAAAACGAAAGAATAAGTGGACCAGTGCAATCAAAAGAGGCGTTGAAACAATCACCGCATTTTTGATGTTGTTGATCTTGATGCCATTATTTCTTGTCATTGCACTGCTCATTAAATCAGAATCCAAAGGACCTGTGTTTTTTACACAAATGCGTGGCGGCAAAGACAATAAACATTTTCTGATTTATAAATTCAGAACGATGGCAGATGACGATTCGTTGCGCGATGATACGATTCACGTTCTCGAAAATGACAGTCGGATTACAAAAGTAGGATATTATCTTCGGAAAATGAGCTTGGATGAACTGCCCCAATTAATCAACATTGTGAAAGGGGATATGTCTTTCGTAGGTCCTCGGCCAACGTTGACTTCTCAAACAGACGGATACAGTCCTTATCAAATGCAACGGCTTCTCGTAAAACCAGGGGTGACTGGTTGGGCGCAAGTGAGAGGACGCAATACGCTGAGTTGGAATGAAAAAATAGAATTGGATTTGGAATACATCGAACGTCAAAGTCTCCGATTCGATTTGTATATCTTATTGCAGACTGTGCAAAAAGTGTTCCAATCTGAAGGTGTGTTCCGTGATGTGGAAAATAAACCGGAAGCTGCGAAAAAAAAGCAAGATGCCCGAGACAATTAATAAGGACAAACGGGGCTGATGTAAAGGAGAGTGGTCATATGCCTGCAAAAGTGATTCATGCAGTAACAATCGCAGAAAGCTTAGTGTTTCTTAATGGACAGATGAAATTTTTGAATAACCGAGGCTATGAAACGAAAGCTTTGAGTTCGGATGGCGATTGTGTAAAAGTGTTTGAAGAGCTCGAAGAAGTGCAGGTCCTGCGTTTGGAGATGGAACGTGAAATATCGTTAATGAGTGATTTTCGCGCATTGCTTAAATGCATTCAAATATTGCGCAAAGAAAAGCCGGATATCGTCAATGCAAGCACTCCTAAAGCAGGATTGGTCGTTACCCTAGCTGCCTTATTATGTGGAGTGCCCATCCGCATCTATAATATGCGGGGGTTAAGGATGGAAACGACTAGTGGCTTGAAACGCAAAATTTTGCTAACTGCAGAAAAGATTGCTGCTGGAGCAGCAACCCATTGTTTGGCCGTTTCGAACAGCCTTAAACAACAAGTTGTCGATTTTAAAATTGCAGACAACAAAAAAGTTTCAGTATTAGGAAAAGGCAGCGGTGATGGTTTTGATGTGAACCGGTTTGCGTTAGATGAATATCAAAAAAGAAATATAGAAGAATTGAAAATGAGTTATGGATTTCATTCGGAAGATTTAGTGTTAGGGTTTGCAGGAAGGTTGACGAACGATAAAGGCATTTCAGAATTGGTCCGTGTTTATGAACAATTAGCGAAGAAATACCCCAATTTAAAACTACTCATTGTGGGAGAGTATGAATCTACTGATCCTGTAGCAGAGGAAACCAAATTGAAAATCGAACAACATCCGGGAATCGTCTTCACGGGATATCAAGATGATCCAGTTCCCTTTTTTCATATGATGGACATTTTTGTTTTTCTAACGAAGCGGGAAGGATTCGGAAATGTGTCCATTGAAGCTGCACTTTCCGGCATTCCAGTAATCGTTTCCAACGTGACAGGTGCAAAAGACACAATTAACGATGGACGAAACGGGTTTTTAGTGGATTGTGAAAATCCACAAGACATTGCAGACAAGATTGAATTGCTGATACTGGCTCCTGAGCTGCGCTTGCAAATGGGAGAATTCGGAAAGCGCTGGGCAACTGAAAATTTCAGCAATGCAACGATTTGGAACGAATTGGACGATTATTATCAGCAATGCTTAACAGAAAAGGTGCGCACATTGCGCCAAGTACATTAAACAATCGAACTTATGTTGAAATAGGGGGCGATGGGTGATGCATTATTACGTTGCAGCAAAAGGGATTTTAGCTATTAAAACCAATATTAAAGATTTTAAATGGTCGTTCGGCCACAATATGCCGGAAGCGTCTCAACAAGATTACGAAGAGTGTATCGTGAAACTACACCTTGCAGTCGAAAATTTCAACGATGACGATTGTTTGGACGGATTGGGCAAATATCATTATTTCAACGGCGATGCCGGCGCACAAAAAATCTATTATAACCGAAGTTTGGCGATGAAGATGAAGCTTAGAATAAAAGCAGAGAATCTATTGTCTGAAGAACCTAAAATAACATTCAATCCGAATTATTATAAATTCATCACACACCGCGTGATGAATCTCCATTCGGTAGGCTATATCCTAACCGATTTAGCGACACTGTTATTGCTGAACAAAGGCTATGCACCTATTCACTGTTCAGCATTTAAAAAAGGAGATTCGACTGTCGCTGTATTTGCACCGCCTAGCACAGGAAAGACGTTAAGCAGCATGATGGCGTGTACGGAGCATGGTGCGCAATTTATTGCTGAAGATCTCGCCATCACGGATGGGGAAAAAATTTACGCAGTGCCCTGGACGAGTACGTTCAGATTCTATTCCAATATGGAACAAAGCACTGCATCAAAAATGAAAAATAAGGCGATCAAAATTTTGCCGCCTCTTGAATATATTTCGTTCTCTAAAGCAAAGCCTGTGACGGATTACGTGAATACGGGTTCTATTCTCGATGCGGAAACCGTTACTCACGTGGCTATTTTGGAAAGGGGTGCAGACGAAGTCTCTATCCAAGATGACGCAGAAGCTGTTCGGAAAATGTTGAACTTAAACCGCAATGCATTTCATTATTTAAAATCTCCATTTTTAACAGCTTATGAATTTTTCAATCCGCAATTGGATATAGAACGTGCAGCAGCACAGGAAAAAGCCATTTTGACTACATTGATCAGCAATAGCGAAAAAGTTTTTTCGTTAAAGGCGGTTGACCCCACAGAGTATGCCTACACCTTAGTCGAACAAATTCAAACGCCTCAGCTCAAGTTCAGCAGTATGTAAACGAAGGGATTCGATTATATGAAGAAGGGTGGGGGTGAAGATGGCGGCAAAAGTGATTCATGCTGTAACAGTAGCGCAAACTTTAAAATTGATGAGGGGGCAATTGGCATATTTAGAGGGAAAAGGTTATGAGACTAGAGCCATGAGCTCAAAAGGTAATTACGTTAAGTATTATGAACAGGCAGAAGGCGTGAAAGTATTAAATGTCGAGATGGAAAGGGAGATATCTCTTTTAAAAGATTTAGCATCCCTCATTGCCTGTATAAAACTATTTTCAAAAGAAAAGCCGGACATCGTCAATGCAGGAACACCGAAAGCGGGATTAATCGCGATGCTTGCGGCATTGCTTACAGGAGTGCCGATTCGAATATATAACGTGTTGGGACTAAGACTTGAGACCACAACAGGCGTTAAAAAACATGTCTTATTAACGGCTGAAAAAATTGCAGCCGCCGCTGCAACTCATGTCTTATCGGTCTCGCCAAGCCTTTCCAAACAATTGGTAGAGCTTGATATTGCTAAGCCGGAAAAGATTAAAGTATTGGGAAGTGGCAGCTTAAACGGTTTTAATATAGCTGATTTTGAATTGAACGATAAGCTTCATACGGAAGTCGATTCGTTGAAAAAACAATTGGGTTTATCAAAAGAACATCTTGTGGTGGGGTATATGGGACGGATTACAAAAGATAAAGGTGTGGAAGAAACCGTGTCTGCATTTCTTGGATTAAGCCGCAAATTTTCGCACATTCGCCTGCTGATTGTCGGTTGTTTTGAAGAGGGCGATCCAATTGATGACGCGACAAAACAAGCCATCTTGGAGCATCCCTCCATCATCCATGTTCCGTATCAAGAAGATCCCATTCCTTATTTTTATATGATGGACATCTTTTTATTTCTGACGAAACGAGAAGGGTTTGGCAATGTCTCTATTGAAGCAGCGCTAGCTGGAAAGCCGGTCATTGCCGCTGATGTGACAGGTGCTCGTGATACGGTGACCGATTGGGAAACCGGCTTCTTGGTCGATCCGGAAAATAGCGTTGAAGTCATGAACCGACTCTTATTGCTTATTAAAGATAAACCGTTGCGGCAGCGTTTTGGCGCAAATGGGAAAGTCCAAGCAGAATTGAAGTACAATAATGAAGACATTTGGCAAGAATTGGAGCAATTTTATCAGCAATTGCTTGTTCAACAAGCAGGAAGTATTCAGCGTTCTGTCTAACTAAATAATAGTGGTTCAGTTGAAAGGGGGAGCGTATGAAGTATTTTGCTGTGTTGTTGCCAATGGCGAACAAAGAAAAAAGTATCCAATATCGTCCAGAGCATTTGGCTTTTCTCGAACGTATGAGAGATGAAGGGCATGTGCGAGTGAACGGAAAATTCACCGACGGTTCGGGCGGGTTGGTCATCTACAGAGCAGATAGCTTTGAACAATGCGAAGAGTTTGTGAAACAAGACCCGTTTATCTTACACAGCGCGAGGGATTACGAAATTATTGAATGGGAGGCTGTATGGAAAGATGAGTAATCGAGAAAAGATATGCTGTTCGGAAATCGGAAACTCGATTTTCGAACAGTTTTTTTATGCGAAAAATAAAAGATACCGAAAAATGTGAATAGATGATTATGTTTTAAACGATTGAAAAAGGCAATACGTTGTATGAGGGATAGCCCCCATATGTCTTTAAGAAACAGGAAGTGGCAAAACGTGAACAAGAACATGCTATTCATTTTATCGCTTGTACTCAATGTATTAATTATTGGAGCGGTCATCATTACAGTTAATAAACAAGGCGGCATGGACTTTATTGAAGAACAGTTCAAAGCAATGAATTCGAAAGAAGAATTCCCCGAATATTACCGACAGAAAAAAGATGTGTTTGAAGCACTTGATAGCGAATCCGCCGATAAAATCTTTTTAGGTGACAGCATTACGGACCATGGCGAATTTCCGGAATATTTTCCGGATGAGAAGGTATTGAATCGGGGGATCGCCGAAGATACAACCGAAGGTGTATTAAATCGGATTGATGAAGTGGTGGCGCGAAATCCGAAGGAAGTGTATATCATGATTGGCGTCAACGATATTGCGGCGAGTGTGAAGATAGATGAGTATGAGAAAAATATGCAACAAATTGTTCAGGCGTTCGATCCCCAAACTACACGAGTAGTTCTGCAATCGTTGCTACCCGTCAACAATGAAAGTTTCAATAATCAATTGCCGAATAGCAGAGTGGACGACTTCAATGATATCTTAAAAAAAGTGGCGGACGAGAATCAGATTGAATATCTGGATCTGCACACTCATTTTGAAGACAGCAGCGGCCAGTTGAAAAAAGATATCACCATTGATGGCCTTCATTTGTTAGGGGAAGGGTATGACACCTGGATCGAGCAATTGAATCAGCAGCTTTACTGAAAAGTTTGGGTTTCGATAAACGATTAATTGGAAAAGGTATCAACCTACTACATTTCATAATAACCATCTTAATTAATACGATAAAATCTAAGTGAAGAATCTACGTATTTGGAGAAGCGTTCGCTCGACTCCTGTGGGTTTAGCGGGTTTGAGAGACCCCGCAGACCGCGCAAGCGGACGAGGAGGCTCGATTCCCGCCCCACGGAAAGCGAGCGATAAGCTTCGGAAAATACGGGTTTTTATACTTTCTAGACAGTTTAAAGAGGTATCGGACGATGTGTCCGATACCTCTTTAATTTTTAGTAGTACGTGTTTACTTGATTCCTTCAAAAAATTCTTGAAGAATGTAATACGATTGCTTGAGACGCTCTTCAGATTTGGGCAGGTCCCAGTTTTCCCATGTATAGAGAGCTTGTTTTTCAGAAGTTGTTGAGTCGACTAGGTTATTTCCGTTATCAGTTAACAATGCAGATATTCCTATGCCTTCGATAGTCATTGTATCACCAATGCCATTTTGCTGAAGGTCACCAACAAACTCTTTTTGGCTTGGATCAGTAGCATTCAGCAGCATCCACGGAATACGTATTTCCAAAATACCCGTGTCTTCGGAATAATACCAGTCATTCAACGAATCATATGCTGCCATTTCCGGATTCGCGATGCCATATTGCAAAATACCAGTTTCATAAGAGCTGAACGGGATTACTTCGCCGGTGTCGGGGCGTGTAATTTCTTTGTTCAGTGCTAGACGAATAGGATGGAATTCTTTTGAGATATCTTTTTTAGAAGGTGCAATCAATTTCTGTTGCAAGGCGTAATCATAATAAAACATGTCGTAATCGCCAGCAACTTGTAGGCGGGCTGACTCTTTGTCCTTGATGGTTAAACGGAAATCCGCTTTTCCGATTTCACCTGTACTAGAAGTGAACGCAATGCCTTTATCTTCACGAATATTGAAATACAAATCCAATGTATCGTTGCCTAGCCAAGTTTTAGAGCTTTCATTAAATTGTGTTTTGATGTAAAGGTAGCGTTCGTCGTGATCGACGGTAAGAGTCTTTATAGCGTCGTCGCCGTCTTCATATAAATCGATTCCCGACGTCCAATCATCTTCACCATCAACCTTCACTTTATGTTGGTCAAATGATAATATGCCGAATTGCTGCTCGTTTGTTTGAGCATTGGACCAGAAAGGTCTTCGGTCAGCATTATCGTAATCCATCGTATTCCAAGTGCGTTTAAACCATTCATCCTGCCAAGTGAATAATAGACCGCCTAGCATATCCATTTCCATAATATCTTCGTAGAGATGCTGAGCGATTTCACCATGTTGTTTTTCAGAGATGAAACCTTGATTCCATCCAAATGGATTGTCATGCGTTTTGCCTCGAGAAGCAGGAACACCAAACTCCGCAACTAAAATAGGAAGTTCATGAGAGCCTTTTAGGTCTTTCAAATACCCTGCGTAATTATTTTTCTCCCCTCGATGGTCGATATATTCTGTGTATTTTTCTTCGAGGTTCAAAAAGTCTGGATAGTACGGATAAATATGGTAGGATGCGAACATTCCAGTTTCTGATAGATTCTCCTTCACTTTGATGTGATTAGGATCTACAGTTGCAATATCTTCGGTATCACCGACGTCAGATGGATGTTCCAGGTTGTCAGTCGTCACCCAATTTGTAAAACTAAGTGGACGAATGCTGTTGTAATTCTTCATCTCGTAATTTGCAAGGCTGTCGAGTTGGGCAGCTAGCCAATGCTCCATTGGATTTGCGTCTTCGGTATAAACCGATGTACCAGAAAATTCACCGAGATTAGGATAAATTTTCTCCATGTTTTGAACCATGATAGGATCCCACTCGATACCAATGACCCAACCGATAACATATGGAGAAATATTAGCGGTATATTTTCCGGAAGCGTGGCCGGCTTCTGGTTCGACTTCGGCATTACCATGAATGACATCAACTAATTTGTGAATTTCCTGTTGAAACCGCTCAGTAATTTTGGTGTCGAAAGCATCTAGTTCTTCAGTCAAGGGCTCTTCATCAATCCAAACGCCTTGTAAAAGGTATAGGGGTTTCTCTGCTGTTTCGTTATATCGTTTCAAAGCGGTGTAGAAGCCTGGCGGATGAAGAGTGTATACGCGCAGCACATTTGCATTCATTTCGCCGATTTGTTTAAACCATCTTTCGTATTCACTAGATGAGATTGCGGCTTCTCCAGGAAACGTTCCTGGTTTCGCCATCCCCATATTAACACCTTTAATCTTCATCTTTTCCCATTTGCCATCTTGGAAAACTTCAAATTCCTGCTCATTAATACGGGAAGGATATTTAATGCCATCCATGTCGGCTTGAATCGCTTCTTTGATTGACTGATCTGGTCGATTCTTAGCATCTGCCAAAATCGTTTTCATCAAAGGAGCATAGGTTTGCCAATAAAAATTCGTATCTGCTTCAGGCTTGGCAAGGGATAGCCAAGACATGGCTTTGCTATATCCTGCATATTGGTAAAAGCTAGGCACCTTGCTGATGTCTACAAAATCACCTGCAAGGTAATAAGTCGTCGCACTCGATTTTTGTTGTTGGACTATAGCAGGAAACGAATCTGGAATGCCGTGTTCAGCTAAAATCTTTGAACCCGCGTTTGTTAAATCCCAATCGTAATTTGCCATCACTGTGTCGGCTGATACCGGTTCACTGATATCAAACCAGTACTGAAAAGCAGGAGAATCGCTTAAACCAAATCGCTCCTCACCTTGTTCGCTGAATTGCAGTCGAATGCCATCAGCTCCAACTTCATTTTTTTCTTCCGATAATACAACAATCTCTTCTTTTTTATCGTTGACTAACACAAACCCGCTGCCTTGGAAATCCCATAGCTTTTGACTGGTTTCGTATCGGGAAATGACCCAAGCAGGAACTTCTTCGCCTGAATCCGCCAATTCTGTAAAGTAACGCCCGCTCCAGCCAGTCCAGTTGACGCCAAGGAATTCTGTCATGTTCTGTCGGACAGTATTATCGGTAGGTGAAGAATAAGAATTGAATTCTACAACCAAATCTGATCCACCATCAAGCACTTGGCCTTTGATCGTTTGCCATTCGTTCATATCCATCCCACCATAAACGAGCGAAGGTGGTCCGCTTGTGCTTTCGTTCCAACTAAGATCTTCCTCGTAAACCCCGTATGTATCAGCTACATAAATCAAATCCGATCCTTCTAGTGAATCAGGAACGGGACGGATCTGGTATTCTTGCTCTTTTTCATCGGGCACAAATCCGAAGAAATCGGATTCTTTGGAATACGGATTGCCATCGTCTTTTGTGTACCGGTTGAAATTGAGCAGCCAAGTCAAACCGTGATGCTCGCGATAATTTTCAGTGGGAACGGTCTTATCGATGATCGCTACAGAAAGTGGCTCCGTTTTTTGGAGATGCCAAACTATGGTAGGCAGAGCCAATACAAATAAAGTAGCAGCTACCATTATTATTATTCGTTTCATTTAAGTTCCTCATTTCTTCGCATTCAAACTAACCCAATTGATATTTAACAAGTGATGGTAGATTTACACCCCTATATTCAGGATAAGTTTAAAGAATCGTTTTATAGGTTAATTATAACCTGAAGTGCGCATGAAAGAATGCTAAGCATGTGTAAAGTTTCAAACATTTCCCGTCTTTTGTCTATAAAAATAAATTTTTTCTATTTTTTAGGAATTTGAAACGTATGCGTTCTGATTTTATGACATAGGGAAGTATACTGTAGGAAAGAAAGGCGTGAGCATATGGAAGAAATAATCGAACAGGCAATTCAATTTGCTGCAATAAAGCATGCGGGTCAAATGCGAAAGTCAACCAACGTTCCATATATCAGCCATCCATTTGCTGTAGCGATGATGCTGCAAGAATCGGGATTTCGTGCGGAAGTAATTGCTGCAGGAATACTGCATGATACACTCGAAGATACATCAGCTACCGCTGAAGAAATTTCATCTCTTTTTGGAAAAGAAGTTTTGACGCTCGTCGAAGCGGCATCAGAGCCTGAAAAATCGTTGCCGTGGGAAGACCGGAAACGCCACACAATGTCGCTTTTAACGCAGCGTTCAAACGATGAATTGGCAATCATCATTGCGGATAAATTGCATAATCTGCAGTCGATCCAACGAGATATTGCATCAGAAGGCGAAAAAGTATGGACTCGGTTCAATCGAGGAAAAGAACAGCAAGCCTGGTATTATAGGGGAATTGTTCAAGCGGTAAGAAGACGGAACGAACATGTTCCGCTGATCGATGAATTGGCAAAAGAAGTAGATTTGGTTTTTGCACAAATATAAAAACGCTTGGACAATTCCAAGCGTTTTCAGGTCTATAAAAGAACAGCTATAATAGCCGCTACGACAAAAGCGGCATAAAAGACGAATGCCTTTTTGGTTTTCTGGTGATACTCGTACTTGCTGATCCGCTCAGCGCCGCTTTTCTTTACTGCGCTGTAAGCTTTTACATGAATTGATATTGCGATGAAAGCGAAAATGACGCTGATCGCCAATAAACTGAATTTAAGTATCATGGTTAATTCCAAACGGTCTCATCTCCAAAAATTTAAATCATTGCTATATTTATTCCTGCTGTTATTATAATACGATTTTTGCGAATTGACTACACCAAATAAAGAGGACATATTCTATTTACGGTCCTGCATTATTAGCGAATGAAAAAAGGCTGCGCAGTAATTTGCGCAGCCTTTTAAAGGTGTTTTGCATTACTTAAGGATTAGGTTCAAGTCATCTCGGAATGATCAATACTTGGCCAACGTAAATGATATACGGACTGGAAATGTTATTGGCTGCAGCAATTTTAGCGACGGTCGTATTGTAGGTGCGGGCTATGCTATATAAGGTGTTTCCAGCTTTGACTGTATATTTTACAGTTGTTGCTGGAGGGGGAGTTGCAGTCCCGGGAATCGTCAGCACCTGCCCGACACGAATTAGATTGTAATTGGTAATATTATTCGCTTTTGCAATTGCAGCGACGGTGGTTTTGTATTTAAGAGCGATACCATAAAGTGTATCTCCAGCTTTCACCGTGTATTTCACTGTACTTGATGGCGGTGGAGGTGGAGGTGTCGCTGTTCCGGGAATAAGCAATACTTGTCCGACACGGATTAAATTATAATTGGTAATGTTATTGGCTTTCGCTATAGCGGCAACGGAGGTTTTGTATTTGCTAGCGATGCCGTAAAGTGTATCTCCAGCTTTGACTGTGTAATAGGTGCCAGTTACTGGAGGGGTGTTTAATAGCTGCTGAACGGTCACGAATGTGTAGCCTTTTGCTTTTAATTTTGAAATCATGCCAGGCAATGCACCGGGTGTGCCGGATGCGCCAGCTCCTGTATGCATGAGAACGATTGAGCCGGGCACGATATTATTCACGACTTTATCGGTAATGGAAGTGGAAGAGACACCTTTCCAGTCCACTGTGTCAATATTCCATTGGATGGTATGGGTATAGCCCGCAGCGCCGACTCCCGATAAGACAGATGAGTTGACTGCACCAAAAGGAGCTCGGAATAACGGTTTAGTTGTTTTACCTGTAATGTTCTTGATGGTGGTTTCAGTTTTATCGAGTTCGGCTTTCATCTGAGCAGCGGTCATTTTGCTGAAATCAGGATGTGAGTATGAATGGTTTCCGATGGCATGGCCTTGATTTGTGATGTTTTTAATGGAAGTTGGATGTTTTGATGCACCTGATCCAGTTAAAAAGAATGTGGCTTTGACATTATTGCTTGCTAGAATGCCCAGAATTTTATTGATATTGGTGCCGTCTGATCCGTCATCAAATGTTAATGCGACTACTTTGTTTGTTGTATTGCCTTTTGTCACGTAAGACGAAGAGGCTGCAGTTGCCGATAAAGAAAAAGATAATGCTGTAAATAAAAGCAGCGTAAGGACAGCGACTAGTTTGATAAATTTACTTCCCACAATTCTCACCCCTTTTAAGTTTTCCGGGACCCCCGGATATGTAGAGGGTAAGGTAAGGAATTATGACTAGTTATGTGTGTTAAAATTGAAAAATACGTTTTTTTCATGCTTCCATTATATCAGATTATTATGACAATTAACAAGTTGATACCTCTTTCTTTCAAAATTAAAATGCAATTCTTTGGGCAAGTTTTATGGTCGCTGAATCGGAGTAGATGATTAGGGAATTGATTGTTAACATTAAAAAGCCGGCCCGCTCATGAGAGAGGTCCGGCTTAAAATTTTACTTTGTTTCGGTTTTTCGGAATTTCGCCACGACTTCATAAACGATTGGCACGATAAGCAATGTCAATAAAGTTGAACTTGTTAACCCACCAATTACGGTGATGCCCAAGCCTTTCGAAATCAGACCGCCGCCTTCTGCGCCAAGAGCAAGTGGAATGAGAGCGCCAATTGTGGCAAGCGCCGTCATCAAAATAGGGCGAAGACGTGTTGTACCTGCTTCAAGTAAGGCTTGTCTAGTTGTAAAGCCTTCTTTTTCTTTATGAAGGACGCGATCGACCAACACAATGGCGTTCGTGACGACGATGCCGATGAGCATTAAGACGCCAATCAAAGCGTTAACACTAAGCGGCTCATTTGAAATCCACAATCCCACCAAAACGCCGATTACGGTAAACGGCAATGAGAAGAGAATGGCAAACGGTGCTAATGCACCGCCAAATGTCACCACAAGAACGAAATAGACGATGGCAATTGCAGCAAGCATTGCAATTCCAAGTTGGGTAAACGATTCGTTAATTTGTTCTGCTACGCCGCCTTGGTCAACTGAAACGCCGTTTGGCAATTTCAGGTCATTAATCTTTTCATCAAGTGAAGTTGAAATCTCGGAAGCGTTTTTGCCTAAAACATCCGCTGTTAAAGAAGCGTACATTTGTCCGCCGCGGCGATTGATGGTATCGGGAGATTTGCCTTCTTCAACTGTCATGATTTCGCCGATGGTTGTCGTTGAACCAAGAGCAGTAGGGAGTTCAATAGCTGTTACATCTTCAATGCTTGAGTATGTTGTTTCAGGCATTTCAATGTAAACATTCAAGTCTTTGTCGTCTTGTTTTACAGTCGTCAAAACTGGAGCTTGACCGGTACCACGCAAAGCCATGCCGACTTGAGCGGATGTCAGTCCATATTGGCTCATAGTTTCCTGATCAGCAAGAAGTGTGAACTGTTCATAAGCTTCTGTCAGGCTCGATTCCACATTTTCAAGACCGTTGTTTTCTTCCATAATCGGCTGGATTTCATCGATTGTCGATTGAATGTCTTCAATTCTATTGCCATAGACAAATAGTTCCAAACCAGTTCCTCCAACAGCGCCGAATTCCATTGTCTTCCATTCGCCCGCTGCTGTATCTTCATTTAAATCATTAATGAGTTTATCGCCTTCTTCGCTGAAGTTTTCGAACTCACTGTCATATTCGATAAAGAACAAAGCGGAGTTGTTGCCTCCAGACATGGCTGCCATAGGATTTTCTCCACCTAAGGAATATTGATAAATGGTCACGCCTTCGCGATCGCTAATTAAATTTTCTGCATCCGTAGCGATTTGTTTAACATCTTCTCTAGTTTGTCCAGGATCTGGCGAGTAAGTTGCCATGACCATTTTTTGCTCTTCTTCAGGCAAAAAGCTGACGCCGATGACTGGTACTAAGAACAAGCTGGCAACAAGCAGAACAATAGCGGAACCGAAAGTGATGATTTTATGATTCAGCGACCATTCAAGAACTCGCTTATAACCGTCAGCCAATTTATTCGGTTTTGCATCACTGTGGGTCATTTTAGTCGTGACTTTACCGCTCAATTGCTTTCCATACATAGAATGAGCTAGCATCGGCACAATCGTGATCGCCACGATTAATGAAGCCGATAATGCGAAAACGACAGCTAAAGCAAACGGTAGGAACAATTCGCCAATTTGCCCGCTAACGAGAGCCAAGGGAAGGAAAACGGCAATCGTCACAATGGTCGATGAGAAAATCGGGATAAACATTTCATTAGTTGCTTCGCGTATCAACGCTTTGCCGCGCAATGTTTCGCTAGGCAACGACATGCGACGGTAAATATTTTCAATCACGACAATTGAATCATCGATTACGCGGCCAATCGCCACGGTCAACGCACCAAGCGTCATGATGTTCAATGTAATATCCATTTGATTCAGAAGGAAAATTGCCATCAATAGGGATAGGGGAATCGAAATGATGGAAATGATGGTCGTTTTAAAGCTGCGCAAAAATAGCAAAATAATGACGACAGCGAAGAGAATGCCGTATAAGGCTTTACTCAGCATCGTTTCTACAGATTGTTCAATCGGTTCAGCTTGGTCAAAAGTAGTCGTAATGGTCAAATCGTATTCTTTCGCCAAATCAGCAGCAATGTCTTTTACTGCATTTACAACTTCGACTGTATTCGCATCAGGAGCTTTGACAATCTGAATGCCGATCGACTCTTCACCGTTTGTTCGTGAAATCGATTCCGCTTCGCTCACCATTTGAATATCGGCAAGTTCACTTAATGCAATCGTTGGAATTTCGGAAGGCAATGCAGTAGCTTCTCCAGGAGGAGCCTGCGGCGCGCTTCCGGGTGTTTGAGCTTGCGGAATGGCTGGGATTTGAAGTGCTTTTAAGTCAGCGACAGTTGCCACATTCCCATCGATAACCAAGTTTTTAAGTTCGCCTCCAAAATTCGTGAGTCCCAGGGGAAACGTTAAATTTGAAGCTTGGATCAATTGCTGAACTGAATCTTGAGTCAATCCATATTGAGCAAGGGCGTTTTCATCAAAAGTCAATGTCAATTTTTCTAAACGCTGCCCAGAGATTTGAGCATCCGATAAGCCCGCAACTCCTTCGATTTCTGGTAAAACGGTTTCTTCAACTGTTTTTGTCAATTCTTCCAATGTCTTGTTTTGATCACTGATGCTGAGTGTCAATACCGGGAAAGCATCAATACTGATACGTGAAATTTGGGGGTCCGTTGCGCCATCCGGAAAGGACAAATCGCCAACGGCCGTTTGCACTTCACGCAATGCTTCATCCATATCGGTATCAAAATCGAATTGGACTTGAATGGAAGAAGCATTGGCCAGGGAAGATGAAGTCAGCAATTCCACCCCATTCAAATTTTGAATGCGCTGTTCGATCGGAATGGTAATTTCATTCATCACTTCATCTGGAGCTGCGCCAGGGTAGGGTGTAATCACCGTCAGGGCAGGGACCGTGATATTCGGTATCGATTCCTGTTTCATTGTCAGTCCGGCAAATAGGCCAGCTGCAACTACCATAATCGTTAATATCCACAGCGCGAATTTATTGTTTAAGGAAAAATCAATCAATTTTTTCATGTAAAACTCTCCTCTTGAAAATCTAATGGAATGCCGATTTTGTAAATGAAGCATCAATTAAAATGTTATTTGTGAAAAACCTACAGCAATGCTTGAAGTTTGGATAGCTCGGGTTGGAGCAATGGCTCCTGTGCCAAATAGACGATCAACGCTTCAACTAAAAAGTCCTGTCGCTCCGACTTGTCGACTTCCTCTTCTAAAAGCCGCAGCGAAGCCAATTGTTTTTCTGAATGAGCTGGCAAAGAGCGCAATTTTTCGTTTAATGCTACAAAAGTTTTTTCCAATGCGGTGTGTTCAGCAGGAGCAGTGGATAAAACGGGTTGCATAAATTCTAAATTCTGAACGATGGCGTCCATGCTGGAGACGATAAACTGGGCAAGCTTTCTTACATCCACTTGGTAATTTTCAAAGATCATATAGATGAAAAACTCACGCTTCATGCCGTCGTACAACGCAGCTAAATCAGCGATAAACGGCTTTGTTGCTTCCCCATATACTTCAAGCAACATGTTTTTGGTGGTCACTACTTGAGCAGCACGCAATTCTTCTAACATGCTTTGCATTTCTCCGCTGTCATCTTTCGGAAAATCTTTGAAAATCATTTGGAAAAAGTTTTTGTCAGCTATTGTTTTATCAATCTCTAGTATTATATTTTCGGTAAATGCCTGTTTTTTATCGGCTGCATGTGCAAAATAGGGAGGCGCAATTGCGGCATTCAAATCTTGTTGGTAACGTTTCAACAATTCAACAAAAAGACTTTCTTTCGAGTCGAAATGTTTATAGAATGCACCTTTTGAAATGCCGGCACCACGAGCAATTTCCTGGACTGAAGTTTGATGAAAGCCTTTTGATGAAAAAAAATGTTTTGCTTGATTTATTAATTCTTGTTTTGTATCCACTCTATTCCTCCTTGTAACCGTTCGGTCATAAAAGGTAACCGTTTAGTCATTACTTAACAATAGAACTTTTTGACTGAGAAATCAATCATTAACGACCATGCACGCATGCCTATCTAACCTCAATGATTCATGCAGGAATTTAACTAAGGATAGCGAATTATTAATAATGAGCGTATTGAAACGTTTTTTTGCTAAAGTCGCACAGCCAAAGTTGAAAGGAAGGGTTGGCATGGCCCGGAAATACATTAGCGAACCGATCGTTGAATATCAAATTGAGAAACCATATGCGGCGATAGCTATTCAAGCGACAGAAGTGGAATGGGAAGAAGCTTCTGAATTGCTTCCGGAAATCGTCGAGTGGCTTGAGAAGAGAAAACTGCACACAGAAGGTACACCGCTATATCGTTATTGGTGCAATGGGAGTGGGAATGAACCTGCAACTTTAGAAGTGGGTGTTCCAATCGATCGAATGCATGTAGGCGATGAGCGAATCGTGATTAGTACGATTCCTGGAGGGTCATACGTAAAAGCGGTGCATCACGGGCATCCGGACAATTTGCCCGAATCACATGCCGAATTATTGAAATGGGCGCAGGAAGAGGGATTGGAATTCGATATGCGTTGGGAAGCGGAATATGAGATTTGGAATGGTCGATTTGAAAAATTTTTAACAGACCCGAAATTGGAACCGAATCCGGAAAAATGGGAAATTGAAATTTTACTATTGCTTGTCCGAGATGAAGCAGCTTAACGAAAAAGACACCTCATTATGCGCTAGATAGTTCGTCTAGTGCATAATGAGGTGTCTTTTTATCCATGAACGTTTTTCGCCTATCGATAAGGTTATTAAATATCGTATTTATCACGGACTTTCATATAATAATACAGCATTTCATACATACGAGTGCGTTGCTTTTCCATCGTATGAATGGAGACGTCCAACACGACTGAAATGCCATATTGCTCGTAAACGAGCTTGGTCTTGCCAATTGATACAAATTCGGTGCGGTAATCCTGATTGAAGATCCAAGCACATTCTGGGTGGGAGGGGGATCTGGTTGGAAATGCTGCAACTCCATCACTCGAGATGAGAATCGGCGTTTTTTTATGCTGTTTCAGATTGTGCCTCGTGGCTTTCACTCGTCCTTCATAGGTAGAGGCGTAGAGCATGCATGCCCTGTCAATCAATTGCAGAGCAGAGAGGCGCGAATAATATTCGCCGTGCGTCGTTACTAGCTTTGACTTGCGTTCTGTTTCAAAAGAAGATAACAGAAATAATGTAGAGCGGTCAATAAAATTAACATCATACTTTCCCAATCACTTGTTCCCCTTTCTTCGTACTAGAAAATCGTACCACTGACTTTTTTGAGAATCAATACCATATTCAGAAAAAAGGATATTTTATGACAATTTAATACGACGAACGTCACGAATTGATTATACAAAAATGATTTATGATATTTATTAACTGATAATGGTGTTTTTGTGAAGTAAGAATACATTGAGTAAGCTCATTTTACCCGGGAATACAAGGACGTCCAGAAGGAAAAATGAGTGAATACGATTGAAGAAGTATTAGAGCAATATAGTCCTATGATTTCAGCGATGATACGAAAATTGAATATTTACCGTGATTTCGAAACTACCGGCAAATTGGAGAAGTGGCTTTATGGCAGGCGTGGTTGCGATTTGATAAAAGCAAAGGCGATTTCACTCCATTCGCTTATCGATCGATTCAAGGAGCCATGCTTGACGAGCTTAATCGTGAAAACCGATTCACTCTGCGCTTTGAAGTAATGGAAGATGCTGGAATGAATGAACCGGCGGATTTTTTTGTAGAAGATATCTTGCCTGATTGGCTGGATAAGGTAGGCTTGTCTGCAACAGAAAAATTGCTGCTGCAAAACCTATTTATAAATCATTGCAGCATGGCCGAACTCGCAGAACATTATGGGATTTCCATGTCTGCATTAAAAAAACGGAAAGCAAGGACATTAAAAAAAATTCGCAAACAGATTCAAAATGATTTTATGGGTAAAATAGAATAGTAATTCATTTTAAATGAGTGGATTGTCCTATGCTTCAAGTTGTATAATGAATTTTACTCAGATAAAGAGGGGAGATGGACAAGATTTTTCAAATGATGACGGGAATGATCAATAACGTGTTCTTCATCCTCTTTCCAATCCTACTTTATCAATTGTTCGTTGTTGCCGGAAACCGACATTTTTTTAAAAGTCACCAAGCGGTATTAACTGTCTTGTTTTCGGTGTCGATTATTTTATGTATGGTTTTTCCTTATCAAGTAAGAGGAGAAGAGTATATTTTCGACCTCCGGCAAGTGCCATTGATCGTAGGTGCGCTTTATGGCGGACCGGTAGTCAGTGCAATTCTTTTTTTAGTAGCAGCAGCTGGGCGTATCGCCATTGGCGGACATGGCATGTATATTGCCGTACTGAATCTTTTGGTTGTAGCTTTGACAGTTCCGTTCTTGCGTCTATTTTATATGCGCATCAACCGCTGGGGAAAAACAGCACTTGTCTTCGGTGTTTCCATTGCTTCGTTGAGTTTCAATCTACTTGTCGGGTTTTTGCTATTCGGGGATCCAATTGATCATCTCATTAGCATTTGGCTCGTTCTTATGTTGAGCCAAGGGGCTGTTACTGCGATAGCGTCCTTATTAATTGAACATATTCAGCGCCAGGAATTCATGTTGAATTCATTGATGAAGCATGAAAAGCTGGAAACTGTCAGTCATTTTGCAGCTTCGATTTCGCATGAACTGCGTAATCCGATTCAAAGCATCAAAGGATTTGTCCAGTTGATGAAAGAACATGAATATAGCCGGGCCAAACAGCTTGAATTTTATGAGACAATCCTTCATGAAATTACAGCGGCGGATCAATTGATCGAAGATTATTTGGTTTTTGCGAAACCTGCTAGTGGTAAAACAGAGTCGATTTGCATCAAACAGGAAATCCAGCACGTGCTGAATGTGTTGACGCCTTACGCAAATTGGGAAAAAGTTACTTTTGATTTTATCGCAAATGATTGCAGCTCGAAAATCAACGCTGACCGCCAAAAATTTCATCAAATGCTCATTAACTTCATGCGCAATGGAATTGACGCCATGCCGGGTGGGGGAGTGTTGACGATCATCGTAAAGGAGAAGGCGAATTCGGTGCAGATTTCTTTAAAAGATGAAGGCGTTGGAATGACGAAAGATGAGATTAACCGTCTTGGGGAGCCTTATTTTTCCACGAAAAGTAAAGGAACAGGCCTAGGGATGATGGTATCGTATAGCATCGTCCGCCAATTGGACGGTGACATTAGCGTCCAATCTGAAAAAGGCAAAGGCACTGAATTTACATTGGAATTTCCGATAACACAATAAGAAAGCGGCCGAGTTATTTTCGGCCGCTTTTTTATAATTTTATTTTCAGTTGCGTATCGTATAGTTTCCCGCACACGATTGACTATTTTATGTTTTGTAGTTTTCGAACAAATGGCAGAACGGATTGTTCTTTAAGTTTCGCCTCAAACATAATATCTGCATCAATATCTCCCAATAACAACAGCAATTCATTAAAATCCTCTTCAGCGATCAGGTCATGGTGGCGCAAATCAGTGAAACTTTCTTTGCCAGTGCTAATGTGGACTTTCGGCGTCCCGAAGCCTTCCCAAGTCTCCAAAACTTCCGCAAAGTCGACCGCTTGACCATCGTTATTGCAATTATGGTGGTGGATGTCAAAACATACCGGAACACCTGCCATTTTGCTAACGTCTAGTACATCGCGTATTGTGAACGTTTTATCATCATTTTCCAATCGCAGCCGTTGTTTGATGGAGCTTGAAAGTAGCGCGTAATTTTCTGCAAACCTTTTTTTCGCTGCTTCTTTATCGCCATAAGCGCCACCTGTATGCAAAATTAAATCGTTTCCGCCTAGCAATTGAATCAACCGGTCATGATATTCCAAGTCTTGCACCGATTTTTCAACGACCGCTTCTTTTGGTGAGTTGAGCACGGTGTATTGGCCAGGATGCATCGATAAGCGCATTTGGTGTTTCTCGACAAGTTTGCGGATTTGCGCCGCAATTTCAAGGAAATCCGGATCTTCCCACCAGATCCAATCGTTAACTGGATGGGTGGATAAAGGGATGATGGAACTTGACGCGCGGTAAAAATAGATGCCGTTTTCTACATTCCATTTCAATACGTCCAATGTGGTCCGCATGTTCTGCAAAGTCAATTCTTTGATTATTTGGGGTCCTTCTTTTTCCACTGTAGCAACACGCACTGTGCGAAAAATTGTTTTCAACTCCGTATTCATACAAGCGTAACCTAATCTCATCTTCGTCAACTCCTTAAAGCTCTATACCCAATCGTAGCATGAGGTATCCATCAAATCGATAATTGCTTTTCCTGTATAATTGAATCATGACTACTAGACTAGGAGTGGGAGACATGCATGCACAAATCATAAAAAAAGGTGAAAATTATCAGGCGATCTTTGAGCGGGAACTTGTATGTCAAAAACATGAAGTGTGGTCGATGCTGACAGAAAACGATAAGCTCAACCAATGGTTTTCGGAGATAAGCATACAAGATTTGCGGAAAGGGGGAGCAGTTGTATTTGATATGGGAGATAATAGCTTTGAAAGATTGGAAATCGTTGAATTTAAAAGAGGAAAGATTCTAGCATTCAATTGGTGGGAAGATGAAGTCAGGTTTGAAGTCTCAACGACCCCAACAGGTACAACTTTAACGTTGATTGAATTCATTCGGGGAATCACGTCTCAAACAGCAAAAGACCTCGCTGGCTGGCATGTTTGCCTGGATGTTATCGAATCTTTATTAAATGGGAAGGAAATCGACAGACACAGCAAATGGGAAAAGGAATTCGCCGAATATGAGCGAATAGTTGACAGCTTGACCATCGAACTTGAGTGATTACTGTGATCTGGATCTCTTCGAATAGGAGGTTCCCTTTCGCCTAGATATAACAAAAAAGTGAAGAGAATAATTTTCTTCACTTTTCAATAATAAAATCAAATCGATTTTCTTCCTGCAATGTGCCGCTATTGTATACTCGTTCAGCAAATGTGATCTCGTCATCGCGGCTGATGAGTATGACTGTAGATGAGCGAGTACCGTAATCAGGCATCTTAATGAACATTGGTGACAACTTTCGTTCGAATTCAGCTCCAATTCCCGTATCCGGCAAGTCACCTTCAGCTGACTCTTCCGCATCCTGTAGAATTTCGAACAAATCATTTATCTCCACGTGATTTGTTTCTGACAGGTACCGTTCGAGATACATATTGCCCTTCACAACTTTTGGCCAAGGCGTATCGAGTAAATGATTGCTGAGGCCATGGATTCCAGAATCTATTTCGATTGTCTTTGCTTCAAGATTATTATAATAAAACAATTGGTCGCTGTCTCCGGCTATGATATTAAATCCTGCATAATCTTCGGGGATCAAGTTTTCAAGAAAAAGTTGAGTTTCCATTTCCGTAGACAAGAAATTCCTGACAACCGAACCGCGTGAAATTTTATTTGCTTCAGGTGCTGCAGGATCTCTGAAATTCGTCAAAGCCGCAAAGCGTCCAGTCTTGGTTATGCCAAGCCATGTGCCCATTTGCATCAAATCACGTCCTGCGAGCAACTGAGGCTGGTCTTTCCAAAAGTGTGCGGTTTCTGTTGGACGCAAATAAAATTCATCGCGATTAGCAATCATCACCAATTTATATTTTGGATGATTGTGCAATTGAAAGTTTATCAAGCACATGCAAACAACTCCTTTCCGCTTTTATATGGTCATTATAAGCGAGTTCCGCAAAAGTTGATAGAATTATCCAAGTAATCTATATGCTTAAAATGAAGGCTGCGCTCAGATGCTGGTCAATAAAAAGCGATACAGCATCCATAAAATCCCTACGATAAGATTGAGAGGGTATTAGGAAATTGAAAAATCCAGTCATTCGACTGGATTTTCTTCAGCTTGTTGAGAAACTAAGGTTTTATCGATTCTCTTCTTAGTTGATTGGTGAAGAAACAAAAGAACGTGAAGTTTTTAGACCCTTCTGCT
>JBFEIJ010000019.1:0-36114 GCA_041553775.1 Planococcus sp. (in: firmicutes) | reverse complement strand
TTTCGAGCAAAAAAAGGATTTCCTTCTTCAAGTTTTCTAGGTTTTCACCCGTTTTCGACGAGATCGGTAGAACCTTGTACTTGCCACCCGTTTGATTTTTAACAAATTCAATGATCGACGGGATGTCTTCAGCCGCATCGATTTTGTTTAAGACGATCAATATGTCTTTATTATATTTTTCGATTCCCGCGAATTTTTCTTTCTCGCTTTCAGAAAACACGGTTCCTGCGGCATTCAAGAAAAACAGTACGACATCTGATTGTTGAACAAATTCCAAGGTCTTCTTCGGATTTTCATCGTTCGGGTCGTTCAATCCAGGAGTATCCATGAACTTGATATTTTCCAAGCCTTCTAGATTGTATGGATCAACACTTACGGTCTCACCTGGCATCGGATTCGTGCTTGCAATATCTTTGCCGATAATTTTGTTGATTGTCGAAGATTTGCCAGCATTGACTTCGCCGATCAATGAAATCAATAGCTCTTGGTCGAGCATATCATTGACTTTTTTCATTTCGGTTTCAAACATATTATCCATCACACGATTTACTTCTTCTTCAAAGCTGTTTGCCATTGTATAATCCCCCTTGATCCATTCTATTTATAGGTTGAATAGCTAATGTGCTGTATTGCCCTGCCTGTCAGTTGCCGATATAGGGTTTCAACAGCGCATCTGCATACTTGAGAATTTCCTGTGCATTGTTGAAATGCTTTTTGGTCGCACTATTTTTAGGACGGCTTTCCATTGTTTTCATATCTCTCAACTCATCCGGCAATTTTGCTCCGGGCGCTTTATACAGTTGCTCGGATTGAACGAAAGATCCTCCTGGCATATAATAGCGCATCGCCAACAAATTCTTTTTATATTCGAATAAATTATGACCCATCATGGGCGCTTCATGATCCACCCCGAGCAGTGCAAGAGTGGTTGGCATAATATCCACTTGACCCCCAAGACGGCTGTATTCATCTCCGTCGAACAATCCGCCTCCCGCCATGACGAGAGGTATTGTCAGACGTTCTTTCATCGAATAGGGGTGTCCAAGCAAGTCTTCCAATAACACTGCATCTTCTTGGGATAATGGTGAGCCGTGAATACCGGAATGGTCTCCGTAAATGACAATCAACGATTCATCGTAAAGTCCCTGACTTTTAAGTTCATCGATAAACTTACCGATTTGCTCATCGGCATAGCGGATCGATTGAAGATAATGGCCGACGTGCGTGCCTTCATATTCGATCGGTAATTTCAAATATTGCATGTCTTCAGGCAGAATAAACGGCGTATGACTGGTCATCATAACGATATTCGAGTAAATGCGTTCGTAAGTATCTAGCTGTCTTGGCAATTCTCCAAGTGCAAAATCCATCAGGACTTCGTCTGAAGGTCCGTAGCCAACTTCATCTTCGTTTGGAATTTCCTCCACCGTAAACACTTCATCAAATCCGAGTGCCGGATATAAGACATCGCGGTTCCAAAAAGTTACATCATCTGCGTGGTAAGTAGCTGATCCATACCCTTCTTTATTCAACGAGCGCGAAAGGGACGGCACTTCTTCACCATTCAAATCGTTGACAGTCGGCACCATGCCTTCAGCATAGAGTCCTGTATTGCCCATCCACTCTGCATCCGAAGTCGTACCTGCACCAATTTGCTGGAAGACGTTCGAAAAATACGCACTTTCTTCTATGAGCTCATTTAAATTGGGTGTGATTTCTTGTCCGTTAATCGAGCGACCTACCGTGAAGTTTTGCATCGACTCTACTTGAACAACGAATAAATGACGTCCTTCTGCCAACCCGAACGTATCATGACGGTTTACTGGCACATACTCATTACCTTTCAACTCTTCGAGCTCTCTTGCGGAAAGCTTGGTTTCCGTCTCCGAAGCGAGCGCTTTTTCATTTAAGTGATTGTACATTTGTACAAGCTGCGATTGAGCATAGCCATGTTCTTTTGCAAAATATGAGATATCAATAATCGGTTGTTTGATTGCATAAATGGTGGTGGCCATGCTGATTACTGCTAATCCTGCAGCTGCATATTTTAAGGAATCGAGTTTTGGAAGCTTACCCCAACGACGCGCCAACACGAGTAAAATGACCGCATCGAGGAAAAACAAGAAATCCATTGGGTTCATTAACAATAAGATGGTCGTGCCGACCGTGCTCGATTGAGTGGTCTGTCGTAAATCGTAATAAGAAGGAATTGTAGAATAATAGCGGCTATACAACACAACCGCAAAGAAAGCACCTGAGACGAGCAGATTGAAAATGCCTGCTGTAAGCCAGATGCGCTTTTTGAATAATAAGATCGCAACAGCCATCAAAAAAGCCCAGACGGGAAACTCAACAAAAGCGATGTGGAAAATGGATTTTGTATCGAAAACAATGATACGAAATACGATAACTTTAAGAAATAATAAAAGGAAAATTGCAAAATATGGCATAGCTTTTGTTTTCATCTAATTCCACCTCCTTTTTAAAGACGACTGTTTTCCCGCAATGTTGCAGCAATAAGCGCAGAACAGCCTTTTAACGCCATAGCCGTTCTACAATTACCGCTTCTGCAAGCTGTGTGATTTTGAATACATCCGGATTTGATAAATTTCGCCATTCAGTAAACCCGTAACTTGCATCCCATTGATTGAGCAAGAGCGTCAACAGATTGCCATGCGTTACGACAATACTTTGATCTGGTGCAGCGGCTAATGCAGCAGCACCTCGGTGAGCAGCTTCCCTTCCGGATTCACCGCCAGTCAATTTCAACTCCATGTTATTGAAAGACCGCTCCAAATGCTCGAGCCAGTCCGGTAAATCTCCGCTGCCCAATACGCGTTCTGCCAATCGGGAATCGGTTTTTAGCGGAAGCTTCAACTGCTTTAATGTCGGCCCAATTGATTCAATTGCCCGTACATATGGACTTGATACAATATGCGCGATTTCTTTATCTGCAAAAAAATGGGCAAGCCTGTCTGCCTGCTCGCGTCCTTTTGCCGTCAACTCAGCTTGCGAATCTTGTCCTTCTGCCTCGCAATGCCTGACTAAGTACAAGGTTTTTTCCTTACTATTCACTCTTGATCCTCCTTGGCGTTTTCACAATTTATCCCAGTTCCATTCTATTATAAACTTTTTTTGAAAATTCGTCTTTTTGCACCTTCCATGCCTACCTTCTTATTTCGCGAAGGCGACGAAACGTATGCAGCAACTTCCGACCCTACTTCAGTTCTTTTATTATTCCCCATTTAAACGGTTTTTAAGCAAAAAAAAAGAACTCCAGGCAGATGCCTGGAGTCTATCAGAGTATTGAATAAATCTATAACCTATTATACCTCATAAAAATCGATGCTTTTTAAGTGAAGAGCCTAAGTATTTGGAGAAGCGTTTGCTCGACTCCTGTGGGAGCAGCGAAGCGATGGGTTTGAGAGACCCCGCAGACAAGGTTTGACCGAACCTAATTCGGTCGAACCTTTGCGACGAAGCTAGCGCAGCGATGCAGGAGCACAAGGTTTCAAAGCGGACGAGGAGGCTCGATTCCCACCCCACGGAAAGCGAGCAAAAAGCTTCGGAAAATACGGTTGTTTAGGAATTTCTCGACACCCTAAAGTTCATTATTAAAGTTTTTTCATCAAGTTCGCCATTTCGATGGCGCCTGCAGCAGATTCCCAGCCTTTGTTGCCAGCTTTTGTCCCTGCACGTTCAATTGCCTGTTCAATCGAATCGGTCGTCAAGACCCCGAAAATAACCGGAATATCCGATTGATCGCTAGCCCGCGATACGCCTTTTGCAACTTCGCTGCAGACGTAATCAAAATGCGGCGTCGCCCCACGGATAACTGTTCCGAGTGTGATCACGGCATCGTAATTGCCGCTTGTCGCCATTTTTTTCGCAACTAGGGGAATTTCAAATGCACCAGGAACCCATGCGATACCAACGTCTTCTTGTTTGACGCCGTGGCGTTTCAAAGCATCTTCCGCTCCGCTTAGCAATTTGCTTGTGATAAATTCATTGAAACGTCCGACCACGATGCCGATGCGCAGTCCTTCACCGTTTAAATAACCTTCAAAATGAGTTGTCATATCCAGTTCTCCTTTAGAAATTCAGCAAATGGCCGAGTTTCGATTTTTTTGTTTTCATGTATGCTTCATTGTCTTTTGTGGTTGGCATTTCAATTTGCAGTCGCTCCACAACTTCGAGGCCATAACCACCGATTCCTGCAATTTTCCGCGGATTATTGGTCAGCAATTTCATCTTTCGAACCCCGAGATCTCGCAAGATTTGTGCACCAATGCCATAATCGCGCAAATCATCAGCAAACCCTAGTTTTTGATTGGCTTCGACTGTATCGTAGCCCTGCTCTTGCAGTTCATACGCTTTTAATTTATTGATCAGGCCAATGCCGCGCCCTTCTTGTCTCATATACAGCAAAACGCCTGCTCCCGCTTCGTTGATCTGGTTAAGCGCTGCCTGAAGCTGTGGGCCGCAGTCACATTTATGCGAACCGAACACATCCCCCGTCAAGCATTCCGAGTGAACGCGTACAAGCACGGGACTATCAGAATCGATTTCGCCTTTGACCAGCGCAACGTGATCTTGTCCAGTTAATACTTCGGTATAGCCGACAGCACGGAAGTCGCCATATTCTGTAGGCAATTGAACTTCTACTTCGCGCTGAATCAATTTTTCATTTTTTCGTTTATAGGCAATTAAATCTTGGATTGTCAGAATGCCCATATCTAAACGCTTCGCCACTTCTTGTAAATCGTCAACGCGCGCCATCGTGCCGTCAACGTTCATGATTTCACAAATGACACCAGCCGGCTCAGAACCCGCCATTTTCGCAAGGTCCACTGCCGCTTCCGTATGCCCTGCACGGCGCAGCACGCCGCCTTTTTTCGCAATCAATGGGAAGATATGGCCGGGACGTTTAAAATCCGCTGGCTTAGCCGCTGGGTCAAGCATCCCCATAATTGTGTGGGAACGCTCGAATGCACTGATTCCGGTTGTTGTATCACGATGATCGACGCTGATCGTAAATGCAGTGCCGTATTCGTCCGTATTATTGTCAGTCATAAGACCAATTTTCAACCGCTTGGCAATTGTCTCCTCGACAGGGACACAGATCAGCCCTCGACCTTCTGTTGCCATCAAGTTGACGATTTCCGGTGTTGCAAATTCCGCCAACGCGACAAAATCACCTTCGTTTTCACGATTTTCATCGTCGATGACAATAATCGCTTTGCCGTTTTTCAAATCATGGACAGCTTCTTCAACTGTGTAAAACATCTTTTCCGCCTCCATTTAAAATCCATTTTCCGCGAGCCAGCTGCGGCTGATTTTCGGTTCCGCAGTTTGAATGCGCTCCGTATACTTCGCAAGCAGGTCGCATTAGATGTTGACTTTTTCCCCGATTCCTTTAGCGCCAAGAAGTGAATCTTCCTGCGTGGTAGGAATCAGCGAAATTGTTACGGTGTTATGGCCAAGGCCGAAGATGGTCAACGACGTGCCGTCTACTGCAATCGAGCCCTTCATCATCATGTATTTCATGAGTTCGGGTTTGACTTCGATAGATTTGGTCACCGCATTCGCTTCTTTTTTGACGGACCGGATCACACCGACGCCGTCAATATGGCCGCTGACAAAATGACCGCCGAATCTGCCATTTGCTGGCATTGCACGTTCAAGGTTGACTGGCGAGCCGCTTTTCAAGTCAGAAAGCGTCGACGATTTAACCGTTTCAGGGATGACATCAACCGTAAACGTACTTTGCGTCATCGTCGAAACCGTCAAGCACACACCGTTAATGGAAATGCTGTCTCCGCGTTTAGCATCTTCTAACACAAGCGAACAGCTAATCGTCAACTCCATTGCCTGGGGCTTTGATCGCACGGATGATACGCGTCCAACCTCTTCCACAATTCCGGTGAACATAAAATCACGCTCCTTTGTAAAAGCAGTAAAGTTTGGTTGGGGCAGTCAATTGACCGCATTAAATTAAGTCTTGCAAATTGGGTTCTTTCCACCAAGGGGCAGTCGGGTGGTAAGGAAAGGAATTTCGATAAGGGGAAATTGCAAGCCGCATCAAAGGCATGTCGAAATAAACTCTATTTCCTTATGGAAAATGGAGTCAGACCTTTAATGAGCTAAAAAGAGTACAACAAAATAAGCGTTTGAATTCTTCTCCCATCCAGACTTTCACTGTCGGTGCCGGATTTTCACCAGCTCCACCGCCTTGAACTATCCGCAGCCGAGCGACTGGCACATTATTTCAAGGTCGGGTCACGGACTTACAGTTCTCTGCTCACCGCCGGTAAGGAATTTCACCTTGCCCCGAAGAATTCAATTCGATTAATTGTCCATTTCATAGTAGCATAAAAACAAGAAAACTTCGCAGATTTCTAATTGTACTGAGGGAACGAGGAGAAAATTATGCAAAATACACCGAATGTTCTAGGACTTCAAGTCGATCAGGAAACAAGATGCGCGCATTGGCATTCGGAAATCGACCGGATTGCTATCAAATTCCATTGCTGCGGACAGTATTACGCATGCTTTGAATGCCACGAAGCAGTCGGTTGCGGAAAAGCTGATGTCTGGCCAAAAGAGCAGTTTAATGAACAAGCGATTCTTTGTGGATTTTGCAGCCATCAATTGACCATTCAGGAATACTTGGACTGCGGTTCTATATGCACAGCCTGCGGCAGCCATTTCAACCCTGGCTGCTCGTTGCACAAGCATTTATACTTCGAATAAACGATAAAGCCAAAAAAAAGAGTGTCAACTGCTAGTTTCAGCAGCATCCACTCTCAAACGCATAACGATTTGCTCGCCTTTAGAACGCATCAAGCGCCTTCCTGTATCTTCAAATCCAGCTCGTTGATAAATACGCTGAGCCGGCGTGTTGTCGGCATGCACCCCAAGCACCACTTCGTTCATATCCGGAAATTCCTTTCGGATAAACTCAGGTAGTGCATAAATGGAACCTGTCGCAATGCCTCGGCCTTGAAAGTCTGGATCCACCGAGTAGCCTCTCAATAATAAGGTATGAGGATTGTCCGAATACGCTTTGCGGTCATCTGATTCGTCCAGCTCAAAAAAACCGGCCACCTGCCCCCGTGCCTTGATGATGATGAAATGCTTCAGCGGATTTTTGGCATCTCGTCGAATAATATCTTGCGGCAGCCGTGTAAATTCACGCTGCTCCGATGGAAGTTCGTATTGAACGTCCACTTTCGGTGTATAGCAATGCAATGTGACTTCTTTTTTCATAATCACAACAAAACACCCCTTCTCACGTCAATTAACGTACATTTTCTTTAATAATGACATGTTGTATTGCCTCAGGTAATTGACTTAATTCAGAACGCAGAAATTCTGGATAAAGCTCTACTTGGTCAATAGCGTCAAGCGGCATCCATTGATAAGTTAACCGCTCGCCTTCAGGACCAAAGAACGGTCCTTGCCGGTAATGGCTTTTGCCATCTGCCGGATTCACTTCGTAGTAGAAGCCAAGTTCATGGTAGTTTTTCGCATTATATGTGAAGAAATTTTCCGCTACCCACAACAATCTGCTAACAGTTACATCAACATCCAGCTCTTCAGTCATTTCCCTCGCTAAACAGCTTTTCGAGTCTTCAAGCATTTCCGCTCTCCCGCCTGGAAGCGCCCAATACGATTCTTTTGTCTGTTTATGCAGCAAGATATGGCCGTTTTCAATCCACACTGCCGCAACGCGGTAATTAAACACTTCTTTCTCCATTTTAAACGATGTATCCAAACCCGTTCCTCCTCATTCTTTTTCGAGCGTTACGACGACGATTTCCGGAAGATTAAACACCCTGACCGGAAAAAGACTATTGCCAAGCCCTCTGCTCAATACGAGCTGTGTGTCTTCTTTTTCAAAAACTCCTTCGGTCATTGTCGGAAACCAGCCTTGCCCCGGCGCAATCAAACCGCCAAGTCCGGGTATACGAATTTGGCCCCCGTGGGCATGACCGGCGAATACAAGGTCAATGCCTCGTTCAGCGTATACGCTGAACATTTCCGGGCGATGTGCCAGTAATAAAGTGAATTCATCTTCCAAAGCAGTTTCATCTAATGCTTCTCTTGTAAAATCCTCACTCGTCAAATCCACATTGAGTAAAGGGTCATTAATGCCTGCAATTTGGACGGTTTCTCCATTTTCTTCCCATTGCAGTTTGTCGTTCATCAACACGATGACGCCGCGTTCTTCTAACGCCGCTGTGATTTCTTCGATTTTATTGACCGATACTTCGTGATTGCCGATTACAAAATACACGGGGCTCATTTCCACCAACGCGTCGACCAAAGTCAAACTGACGTCCAAATCATAGCGGTTGCTGTCGATCAAATCGCCTGTCAGGAAAACGGCATCCGGCTCAGCCGCTTCCACTTTTTCAATCAACGTCGATTGTTCCTTGCCGAAATTCGCATTGTGCAAATCGGATATTTGAACGATCTTTTTACCATCAAACGCAGACGGCAATGCTGATGATGCTACCGTATATTCCGTCGTTTGAATCCATTTATTATTAACCCAGATAAAGCCCGCAATAAATACGATGAGTACTAGGAGCGTGATGAGTTTTTTCATGTTTTAACCTCTATTCAATCTTGATCAAATCGATGGGCGTGATGATGCCCGTCAATTGCTCTTTCTTATTGCCGTTTCGTGTGATGAGGAGGGCTTCTAAGCCACCGCCGGACATGACAGATTCCTTGAATATTTCTTCCGCTTCGTAAACCGAGATCGCAGAAGCGATAAATCGGTGATTTTTGCCATCTTTTTCGTATTTCAAAATGTCTCGCATCGTCGTGATTTCCCGGGAAATATTCTCTTCTTCCCGTGTGTGGATGAGCCAGCGCGCAAGGCCACCTGAAGTGATCAAGCCTAAGAAGTTTTCCCCGTCGTAAATGGGCCATTGCATAAATACTTTCGCCCGTACAATATTTAATACTTTCGTCAGTGTATCTTCCGCTTGAAACGTATGCACTTGGCGCGCAAACATCACGCCTACCGTGACCGGCTGAGACAGCAATGTTTCAATGTGTTCGATCAATTCGACAATCTCCGTATGCGGTTCAGCAATCGCGTATTCAGTTGACGTTCGATGATGAACAATTGCATTGCGCAAATCGGCAAATTCCCGCAAATCATCTTCGTATTTTCTGACAGTCGAATGTTTTTTTGCAGCCAGATCAATCGATTTGAAAAACGTGACGTAATCTTTTGATCCGTTGATTTCCTTTAGCAATTTCTCAATTTTGTTGAAAGCCACTAAAAAGCGGGTTGAGTTTTTATCAGCCATGGTCGCAATTCCCCCTGTCCGCAGCAATTTCAATTTTAATCCGATCCGGATCTTCCATGAAAACCGCATAATGATCCGGTCCGCCTGCATACGGATAACGGTCTTCGTACAAAAGCTGCACACCTAAATTTCGCATTTTATCAGCTAATCTATCGACGTCTGCTTGGGTCGCTGCATGAAAAGCAAGATGATTAAGCCCAATCGCTTTTCGGTGGTAAGACCGGGACACATATTTTTCAGCCGTTTGCACAAATACCAGATAACTGGAGCCATATTTAAAACTGAATCCTTCCGGCCAGTCCTGGTAAATCGAATAACCGAGTTCCGGGAGCAATGCCGTATAAAATTCTCTGGACTTAGTTAAATCAGAAACATTCAGTTCAATGTGATGAATCAAGTCAACCGGCTCCTTTTTTTTCATTTTAACAGAATGTTCCCGAAAAGTTCGCGTTCGAACCAACCGGCACACATCACTTATACAGCTTGAAATGTCAAAAGAGTTCAACCGAAAAAAAATCTGGCGAATTGCACCAGACTTCCTCGTTCAAATTATGGAATGCCTAAACTTTAGTCTTCGCCACGTTTTTCTGAGACATCCAAACGCTGAATGCTATAGCAACTGCAACGAGCAGCAAAGCAAACCCGATTGCCCACCAAAAATCAGCTTGCACCGGACCTTCTGCGAACCATTGTCCTGCATAGTTGGGGATTTTCACTGGCGACACTGTCCAATAGGTCCCAAAAAGTCCATCTGCCAGCTGGGCAAGCAAAATAAACGCTAAGCTGACCGCTGCGGCCATTCCTGGATTCGGCAATGCAGCGCTTGCTGCAAGCACTATGGACACCACGAGTAAAATCCACACGCTGTATGTAGCTGCAAACTGGATAAAATTTACGATATCCACTCGTTCAAACAATAACGCCGTATAATAATAGGCCGTCAACAGGCCCAACCATACGCCGACAAGCGCTATGAGAGTAGCCATGATCCATTTGCTGAAAAAATAAGATGCAAATGACAAAGGACGAACATAAAGCAATGTCGCCGTTCCACTCCTCCGTTCGCCTGCAATCGATCCCATATAAGCTAGCACGAGAACGAGCATGCCAATAAATTGATATTGCCCCAACACAGCCATCAGAATTTGCGCCGGTTCTGGTGGTGGGATATTAATGACGGCTCCATCCGGCAAATTCCCGACAGAATCCAGGATCTGCGGCAGAAAGTAATTTGTTACCGGTTCTAAAACGCCGAACAAGATAAAGATAGCAGGAATCCAGAAAACTTTATAATTCCGTAGATTTTCACGCCATTCTTTTTGAAAAAGAATCCTGAATTGATTCACCTAGCACCCACCACCTTCAAGAAAATTTCTTCCAGTGTGGCAGATTGACGCTCTACCCCTGCAACACCCGCTGGAGCGCCTGCGAGTACGCGAAGCACTTCTTCCATAGATGGACCTCCGCTTTCAGCTAAGAGTACTGAAGCCCCTTCTCTTTCCACTTGCCAGGTGCTGCTTTGCAAAAACTGCGCCGCCCTTTCGTTCGAATCAAAGCGAATTCGTATTCGTGGATGGCCATAGCGCTTTTTCACGTCAGCGAGTGAGCCTTGTTCAACTAGTTTGCCTGTTTTCATAAATAACACTTGGTCCGTCATTTCTTCTGCATCGTTTAAAATATGCGTCGAATATAAAATCGTCGTTTGGCCCTGCAACGATTTCAATAAATCCATCACTTCCCGGCGCCCAGTTGGATCCAGCGCAGAGACCGGCTCATCGAGAAGCAGCAATTTAGGCTGATGAACAATCGCCTGCGCGAGACCTAAGCGTTGCTTCATGCCGCCTGAAAATGCGCCGGTTTTTTTCTTCATGGAAGCTCCTAAACCGACAAACTCCAACGTCCGTTCAGATTGGCTTCTTGCATGTTTTGCATCCACTCCGCTGATTTTCGCCGTCATTTCAATGAATTCGATAGCTGTCAGCCACGGAAAAAATTGCGGTTGCTGCGGCAAGAAGCCGATGCCCGAATGATAATCCCAGTCAATCGTGCCTTCTGTCTGCTTGAGCAATCCGGCAAGCATCGATAATGTTGTCGTTTTTCCGGCTCCGTTCGGGCCAATCAAAGCCGTTGCCGTCCCTTCTTCCAAAGCAAAAGAAGCTTGATCCACAGCCAACTCATTGCCATAACGTTTCGTTAGGCCTTTGACTTCCAGCATGTTCAATAATTACGCCTCCCTACGACAAAGTACACAATAGGGCCAATGAGATTGATCAGGACGATGATCAATGCCCACATCCATTTCGGTCCATTGGGATTTGGGTTTTTCACCAAGTCCACTAACGCGAAAATCATCAATGCCAATTGAATCAAGATAACCGGCAGCACCAATAACATTAAATCTCTTTCATCCATGCCTATCGCTCCTTCTTGCTTCTTGAATTCTAGTTCTCTACCGATCAACTCGATTCCTGCTTATACATTGTATACATCGCTTCGATCGCTTTGGGCACGTCTCCCGATATGAGCCGAGAAAACCACTCTTCTCATATCTTCGACCAGCCCTTTAACGCGCCGGCGCTAAGAGATTTCTTGAAATAGAGTGAAATAATGGAGATATGAACAAGCAACAACTTATAGTCCACCATACAAAAAAAAGATCCCGTATAATGGAATCTTTCGTTTACCATTTAATGGCCATTAATATTTCCGACAGTTCTTTCCTGCTCTGTTCGCTAATGTTCCAATCCGCTATTTCTGCCATCAGTTTTTCCCGGCTGCCGAAGCCTTTGGCGAAACCGTTCAGCCGTGCGGCAAAAATGGAGTCCTGCAATTTTTCAGTGTTTGAATAATGCGGCTCCAACTGCTTCAGTATGCGCGGGTAGCGCTTTAAGTAATATTTTTGGTGACGCTCTTCCGCCAGTGTGAAATGGTCGTAAGGCGCAATATCGGTGTCGATTTTTTCACCGAGCTTGTTTTCCATTTCTTCTTTTATCCGTGCAATTGTCGATTGTTGCTGCGTGGAATGGAATCGCAAAAGAGAGATGTACTGACGCCCTTTGTACTCGTCTCGGTTCGGATAATGATTGTCCCAGAAATGCCGCAGCACTTCTTCATAACTAAGAACAGCTGGATCAAAATCGATTTGCACGGTTTCGGTGTGATCACCCATCTGGCGGTACACTGGATTTACCGTTGTGCCTCCGGCGTAGCCGACCCGCGTGCGCAAAACGCCAGGCAGGCTGCCAAATCGCGCGTCTGGTCCCCAGAAGCAGCCCATACCAAATGTGGCTGTTTCAAATTCATAATGGGCTTTTGCCATCTCTTGTTCCGCTGTTATCACAGCTGACTCCTTACTATCCATTTCGCCGCCTCCTCGATTTCCATTTCATTAAAGCATACCCATTTCTTTAAAGAAAGCGCAAATACTTGCAAATGGGGCGCAAAATGGACGGCTTTGCCTTACAATAAAAGCAAAGATCCACATTCCTCCGTTCCCTATTCTATTGGAAAGCGAGTGAAGAAGATGGAGAGTCGAAAAAAAGAAATCATAGACTACTTTCACAAGCTCGATCGCAGTTTTTTCATGGAAACTCATAAAGAATTTGCCGGTTTGGATGAAGCGATTCCAATCGGTCATCAACAAACGATTTCCCAGCCGTCCCTCGTGTTGAAAATGACGCTGGCTTTAGATTTACAGCCTACTTCAAAAGTGTTGGAAATCGGAACGGGGTCTGGTTTTCAAACTGCCTTGCTTTCCGAGTTCTCTGATTCTGTTTATACGGTTGAACGCATCAAAGACTTGCATAAAAGCGCAAAAAAACGCTTAAATGAGGCTGGTTATAATAATATCAACTTCAAACTCGATGACGGCAGTTCCGGTTGGTCCGAACACGCGCCATATGACCGGATTATGGTCACCGCTGCCGCTGCAACACTCCCTCAAGAATTGATCGACCAATTAACGCCCGGTGGAAAAATGCTGATCCCGGTCGGCAGCTCGATGATGCAGGATCTCCAATTGATTGAAAAAGACGAGCAAGGCAAGCTTCATAAAACGGTGATTGCGAATGTATTGTTTGTGCCACTTAAAGGGAAATACGAATAGAAAGATAAAAGGCTGACGTGCTCCATGCTCGTCAGCCTTTTATCTTTCTTCGTTTTCCAATAGTAAAACAATATAGCCTTTATCTTCCTCTAAATTCCAGTCGATGAAAACATCTTGAACATTACGGCTGATGACCGGCTTCCAAACCAATTGCTGATGCATTGTGCGTTCAACTGAACGTTTTACCAGTTTCAATTCTTCAGAAAATCCTGCTTTGATCAATTCCTTTTCGATGTTCAAAAAAATACCGGAATGTTTCAATAGAATGATTCGATGATTTAACCAGAAAATCTCAGTATCTTCCGGCAATTTACACGTTTTGTTGCCGATTTGATCAAGCGCAAGACGAAACGCTGTCTCATCAACTTCTTCCGGCCAATTCCGCTCAGCACTTTCATCTGCATTATCCAAAACGACCAATAGCATACCTGTTTTCTCTTCCAGGTTCCAATCGACATACATTTCACTAGTCGAAAATCCACTAATGTTCATTAACTCCGCCGAAATCTCCGGCTTCAGATCTTTCATCAGCAGTTCCCGCGTTTTCAATACACGACGAGACTCTTTCTGCCTTAACAGAATTTTCTCTGCTGGAGCTAAAAATCCACGGAGTTGGATTGCGATATATGGTAACTTGATGGCAACATAAACCGATGAAGGCCCTTTGCCGAAATAATCCCGAAGTCGGGTGGAAATATAACTTCCAATTTCTTTCTCAATGGTTCTATCTACTTCCATTACTGTTTGCTCCCTTAGCCGAATACATATGTACCATAAAGCCCTCATCAGGTCGGGTTTTTTTATGGCTTTTGTTTAAATATGTAACCTTCAATAAATTTCAAATATTGCGGTTTGGGAATGCTTACATCACTCACATATTCTTCTGAAATTTTCGTACAATTCTCACAACACAAAAATGCAACTTGCTAATCGATCGTTCTACAAAAGAGCATCTTTTCCTGTTATGCATGATTTGATGGAAATTATCGATAATATTGTACGACTCGAAGACTTTTCTAAAGAAGAAAATAAAAAAGCCGAAAAGAATCTTATAGATCCTTTTCGGCTTTGCCATCAGCTCTATTGTCTGAAACATTTCACCAAAGTCAATTTTATGAAGATTGTGTAAGCATTCTAAAGGACAGTCGTGCCCTTATGCCTAATAAAATATGGGTACTTGCTCAACTGAATTGGAAACGCTATTTGTTTTCCAAGCTCTTTCAGTTTACCTCATTTTGACATTGTAGTAAAGGGGTTAACCTCGCTTCAAACAATATGAAATCCGTGTTGTCTCAATATTTCCATGAGCTGTTCTTGGGTTACTTGTTTATCGTCATAAGTGATTTTCACTTCTCCGTCCGATGTGTCGACTAATGCTCGCTCCACACCTCCTGTAGCAGTAATAATAGCTTCAAGTGCATGAATCGGCTTTTCAGAAGTTGCTTCCAAAACAAATAGGGTGATCGTTTCCATTTCACTCATCCTTCCTCATCCGTTTATATATCCATACCCGAATTCCGAGAAATTGAACGGTCAACTTTGCTTTCTTGTCAAATCACCATATTCCAAGCAAATATAGGCGTCAAATTAGGAGTATTTAAAATTCCATCTTTAATTTGCCATCTTCAAGTACTAACTTGGCATTGAATTTTTTTCCGTTCTTCGACACAAAGCCTTTAATAACCGGCGTTTTTCCTTTCGTGCATAAATACTCTACTTGCTTCGCAGTCAATCGTTTCCTTAAGAAAGTTGCGGGAAACGATTGCTTGCAGCCATTATCGTATTCGGTGCAGCCGAAAGACCCTTTGCGCGACACAATCATACCTTTTTTACAGCGCGGACAAAGAGCAATTTCGTCTTTGCTGTTTGGTATCGCGAGCTTGTCAGGCAAACCGTTTTGTTTCATTTGAGCGGGCACGTCTTCGAGAAGTTTGTGGATGAATTTCGCGATTGTCGCTAGGAAGACTTCGGGGGACCCTTCTCCTTTGCCGATTTTCTTCAGATAGGTTTCCCATTTTGCTGTCATCGACGGACTCGACAACAGGTTACCTTGAATTGATTGGCACAGAATTCGTCCTTTGTCAGTAATGGAAACGATATTCTTCTTCACTTCAATGTATTCGTGGCGTTTAATCGTTTCGATAATCCCACTGCGCGTCGCTTCTGTACCGAGTCCTTCAATTTCTTTTAGAATCTCGGTATCTTCTACATCCTCGACATACTTTCCACACGTTTTCATCATGGCGATTAATTGGCCTTCGGTATACGGTTTTGGGGGCACGGTCATGCCTTCTTTGACCGCAACATCCGCCTTTACCGGTTCCTGCTCGCGAAGTTCCGGAAGCGCCGGTTCCTGTTTTGTTTCTTTCCCAGTCGGAAACAAGTCTTTCCAACCTTGTTCGAGATCTGTTTTTCCAGTCGTCAAGAATGCCAGACCATTTACGTCCGTCACGACTTTGGTTTCTGCGTAGCGGTAGTCCCGGTGAAACATCGCCAATGTCGTCCTTAATACTTCCTCATATAAATTTCGTTCATCGCGCGCCAGTCCTTCCAGCTTTCGAGCAGTTGGAATCGACTTCGTCGGAATGATGGCATAATGCTCCTGAACTTTTGCGCTGTCGACAAAACGTTTCTTTGGCGTTTTTGAAGCAATCGGAAATTCTGCGCCAATCAGCTTTTGATAAGATTCGACTTGTCCTGCCAAATAGCCGAATTCTGCAGGCGTAATGTGCTGCGTATCAGTTCGCGGATAACTCACCAATTTTTTCTCATACAGCCCTTGCATCACGGACAACACTTTTGCCGGACTGTATTTCCATTTGCGGTTCGCAGTTGCCTGCAATGTCGATAATGAATGCAAAAGCGGCGGTGGCATACGTTTCTCCATAGTTTTCAATTGCGTCACTACACCTTGCGCTTTTCCGTATATGTCATGCTTAAGCAGCAATTCGTCCGCTTCACGGCGTTCTTTTGACTTGAATTTCGCTTTTCCTTTATACCGCCCTTTTTCAGCGGTAAACACGCCTTCAACTTCGTAAAAAGGTTCAGGTACAAAAGCTTCGATTTCCATTGCGCGCTGATAGACAAGAAACACAGTCGGCGTTTGAACCCTGCCGATTGCAAACACTTCATGTATGCCTTTTTCTTGCAACAATAGCGAATACAGCCGGGAGCCATTCATGCCTACAAGCCAGTCGCTGATTTGACGGGCTCTCGCTTCCTGATAAAGCAGTAAATCTTCGCGGTTGTCGCGCAATTGCTGAAAACCTTTACGGACTTCTTCGATTTCCAGTGAATTGATCCATAGCCGCTGAATTTTCTTGCCCTTCACACCTGTTTTATAATAAATGCTGTAAAAGATATTGGACCCTTCACGGTCAACGTCGCATGCATTGATCACCGTGTCGGTTTGTGAGATCAGTTTTTTGATGATATTGAATTGCTGCGTTTTGCCTCGCGCAACTTGAAATTGATACGTATCCGGTAAAATCGGCAGCGCATCCAGTTTCCAGCGCCCCCATTTCGGGTCATAAGCTTTCGGCTCTTTCAATTCCACCAGATGGCCGATTCCCCATGTGATATAAGCGCCTTCTGGGAATATCGCATCCGGCGCTATTTCCAAATACCCTTCGCGTTTGGAAGTCTTGAACGCTTCAGCATATGCTTTTGCCTGACTCGGTTTTTCGGCTACAATTACAGGTTTCATACACCTCGTCCTCTCATTCTCTGCTTACTTCTATTGTACGCTGTTCGACAGAAAAACAAAGAGAAACGAAATGAATTTATCAGCAGTTCGGTGTTATTGAATTTACAATCTTTTATCACTCAACATCTCGCTATACCTGTTTGTTATCGTTTCTTCATCCCCAAAGATCATCACGAGATCACCGGTTTGCAATTTTTCTTCGAAGATCAATTTCCTTAAAATGACGGACCCTCTTCGAATGAAAAGCAAATGGAGATCGTCTTCTCTGGCTAATAGCTTGCCCGCTGGCTGCCCCGCAAATTTGGAATCATTGTGTATTTCCAATAATGCCACCATATCATTCTCTTCTAATGACAACGCAGTTTTTAACGGCCAATCTTCCAAATTATATTCTTCGTCCATTTCGTGTTCGAATTTATTCGTCAAATAATGCTTGATCAAGCCGCTTTTCAACACCAGCAAAATGGTGAAAAATACAGCGATGACGAGCAATAATACATTAATCCTTAAATCATTGGAGAGAATCGTTGCGATTGAGGAGATCATGACCGCAAGAGAGAAATAACCGAAAAGAATGACCGCTGCGCTAATTCTCCTACGAATTGGATGATCAACAATCAGTTTAGACTCTTCCGACGTAAAACCAGTAGCCGTCAACATGGAAATCACTTGATAACGGGCAATCGGCTTGTTCAGCCCAGTTGCCACAAAAAGCACCACTGCGATTTCAATCGCTAGCCACATGATAGTTGCGTACAGCAAAATAAAAAGAAAACCTGTCATGCTCTGTCCCCTCTCTTTCCTTTCCCCTATTCCCCCATTGCAAAAAATAAAATCCTTTCTGCTAAAAAGTATTCAGTAGTATAATCGAAGAACAACAAGATGATTGTTAAGAATGGAGAGGATCCCATGGAATATGCAAAAAAAACCGCGCTCCTTGCTGGGGCTAGCGGACTGGTCGGAAATGAGCTGCTGCACATTCTGCTGGAAAGTCCTCATTATGAGGCGGTCAAAATAATCGGACGCCGCCACTTAGACATCAAACATCCTAAACTTGAACAATTGATCGTCGACTTCGACCGTCTAGAAAATTGCCAGGAAGTGCTCAATGCCGATGACGTGTATTGCTGTTTAGGGACTACGATTAAAAAAGCTGGATCTCAGCAAGCGTTCAGAAAAGTGGATTTCGACTATCCCGCCAAATTGGCTCAATTGACTTTAATGCGCGGCGCACAAAAATTCCTGGTCATTTCTGCGCTTGGCGCAGATTCTTCTTCTAAGGTGTTTTATAGTCGAACCAAAGGCCATCTCGAAGACGCCTTGAAAAAAATCGGATTCCCAGTGCTTCACATTTTCCAGCCTTCTTTACTGCTCGGCGACCGGAAAGAATTTCGATTTGGCGAAAAGGCAGCCATTCTTTTAAGCCCGTTGTACAGCCCGCTGCTGGTTGGCAAGCTGCAAAAATACAAGCCCATCAGCGCGCGGCGTGTAGCCGTTGCTATGCATCATGCGGCGCAGGATGCTTCACTCGGCACCTACACCCATTCGTCCTACCGCATCTTCACGTTAAGCCGCATGCATCCAATCGCACAGAAAAAAGGCACTGGATAGCCCAGTGCCTCAGCTTGTAGACAAAAGAATAGTAAATCATTTTTCTATATTTATATGGGATCCTACGCCCCAAGTGGACGCTTTCCGCGGACGAAACGCTGAGCCTCCTCGACGCTAAAAAGAGCTACTCCTGTCTCTGCATCGCTACGCTAGCTTAGAGACATGAAAAACCATTGCATCGCTGCGCTAGCTTCGTCGCAAGAGCTTGCCCTCGCAAGCTTCGGCCAATGCGCTTCCTGCGGGGTCTCACCACTTCGTTTTTCCGCTGGAGTCGCCACTTGGTGCTCCGGATTCTTAAGGGTTGTATTCAAGATTATTAGAGTTATTGTGAATAGAAAGTGGTTCAAGATAGTTCACTTCGATAAAAACCTCAATCTTCCAAGCGGGTTGGCCACGAAGACTCCTGTGGGACAGCGAAAGCTGAAGACCCCGCAGGGACGTAAGTCGCGAGGAGGCTGAAGATGAGCCCACGGAAAGCGAAGTGGCCAGCCCGCTTGGAGGTTCTACATATCATTTATTTCAGCAAGACTTTGTATAAAAGCTTAAAAAGGCACTGGATAGCCCAGTGCCTTTTTTCTTTATAAAATATCTGTCCAAATCTTGATTGCTGTCCCTAAAATCAACAACGCCAAAATCCATTGCAGGTATTTCGTATTCATTTTTTGGCCTAACTTCGCCCCAAGCGGAGCTGCTAGGATACTTGCTACGATCATAACTGCAGCAGGACCATAAAGAACCTGGTCTGTCACAATCTTACCGATTGTTGAACCGATTGACGAGATGAATGTGATGGCAAGCGATGTTGCAATCGTCATACGCGTCGGTATTTTCAAAACAACCAACATGATTGGCACAAGGATAAATGCACCCGCTGCCCCAACGATACCTGCAGCAATACCTACAGCAAATGCTAAACCAGCAGCCATCCATTTATTGAATGTCACTTTATCAGCCGGTTTGTCATCCAAATCTTTTTTCGGGATGAACATCATGATAACTGCTAATGTTGCCAAAATGGCATATACCATGTTGATTGCACCTTCAGTGATCAACGTTGAGCCATAGCCCCCGATGAAACTACCGATTAAGATGGCACCACCCATATAAGTGATTAATGTATTGTTCAAATAACCACTGCCACGATATGCCCATACACCGGCAATCGTTGCAAAGAATACCTGAATCGCGCTGATTCCGGAAACTTCATGCGCGCTGAATGCTGTATAACCCAGCATTACTGGTATATACAGGAGCATCGGGTATTTAATGATTGAACCGCCGATTCCCACCATTCCGGAAATGAAAGAACCAACGAATCCGATTAAGAATATTAAAATCATAAAATCAATAGTCATTAGAATTCCACCTTTTCATAAGAGAAAAGGGCGCCGTTTCCGACGCCCCTCCTTTTAGACTCTTAGCCTTTCTGAATCCAGAATTTAAGGACGTCGCCATCTTCTTTATGATCCAAAAGGTCGTGGCCTCCGGATTTAGCCCATGCAGTCAAATCAGCTTTCGCGCCTTTGTCTGTTACGAGGATTTCCAAGATTTGACCTGATTCCAAGCTCTTCATTTCTTTACGTGTTTTTACGATCGGCATTGGACAAGCCAAGCCTTTTGCGTCTAATACTTTTTCTACGTTCATTTAAAAACTCTCCTTTTAAGGTCAATTGATTTTTTTAGTAAATCTTATAATTAGTTTTGATTAACGTACTGCACAACGGTTCGGTCCGATTTCCATTTCACGTTGGACTTCTTCATCTGGTGTGATTTTGCCCATATTCGTTTTACGGATATCTTCGTAAGCGTTTGGCTGTGGTGGTAAGTTCTTCGTCACCATGTCACGGAATTCCTGCTCGTCGCTAATATTCAAGCCATGATTTTCTTTGAATAGCTCGCCTAATTTCTTCGCAACGCTGCCGTCTTCGTTCAATTCTTCAATAATCATGAAATGAGCTGGTAATACTGTCAACTCTTCCGCTAATTCTTGGAATCGGCTGTAAAGCGATTCGCGTAAGTCGCCTACCCAGTCTTCCGCAAGACCTGCAAGGTCCGGACGTCCGATTGAATCGATGAACAAAATGTCGCCACTCATCAAGAACTGATTGTCCACGATAAATGATGTAGAACCAATTGTGTGCCCTGGTGAATACAATGCTTCGACTTTCGTGCTGCCGACTACTGCTTCAAGACCATTCACCAATTTTTCGTATTCAAATACAACGTCATCTGCATCTGCAGGCGGCAAGTAGTAAGTTGCGCCTGTAGCTTCAGCGATTTTTCTGCCGCCAGAAATGTGGTCAGCGTGAAGGTGCGTGTCAAATACATGCTTAATCACTGCGCCTTTTTCTTGCGCGAAGTCCAAGAAGATATCAGCCATCCGTGTTGCATCGATAACAGCAGCTTCGCCTTCAGAAATGGCCATGTACGAAAGGCAGCCTTTTCCAATACGTACGAATTGATACAATTCGCCGCCGTTTTCCAAATCACCGACTTTTACTGGTTCCAGGTGTTCACTCCATGCTTTCATGCCTCCTGAAAGATATGAAACATTGACGCCTTCTTCAGACAGCATTTCCGCTACCATGATGGATGAACCTTCTTTTGCGCAGACAACAAGAATATCTCTGTCTGTCGGTAGTTCTGAAACCACTTCTTCGACGCCGTCCAATAAATCAAAATACGGTATATTCATATACTGGATATTGCCGCCTTCAATTTTCCAATCCGCAAAAGCATCGCCATTGCGTACATCAAGGATATAGAAAGGTTCGTTATTGATTACTTTTTTTGCTACTTCACTAGCAGTCATTGCTTTTACAGTCATTGATCGATTACCCCCACAGGTATTATTTTAATTAAAAATTTTTGGTTTGATTAGAAAGTTAACGTTACGTCAGCGTCTTGTGCAAAATCAAGGAATGTAACTGCTCCAGCTACTTCGATGCCATCCACAAATACTTCTTTTTCAAGGCCTAAAACGTCCATCGTCATTTGGCAGCCGATGAATTTAACATCAAGCTCTTGTGCCATTGCGATCAGTTCAGGAATACCAGGTACGTTCGCTTTTGTAAATCCTTCTGCAAAATGTTCTTTGCCTTCTGGCATTGGAAGCTGTTGGTTCGCTTCTTTATGAATCATGTTCAATCCTTCGAATGTGAAGAAAATTGCTACTTCGTGATCTGTTGCAGCTGCAGCTGTAGCGATGTTGAATACTTTATATGCGTCAAATAGTCCACCATTTGAAGCGACGATTGCTGTTCTTTTAGTCATTTATAAAACTCCCTTTAATCGTTTATTGTTTTTAAAAATTAATTTACTCTGTTTTGCCTGTCCAGTCGCGCATACCTGGTACAACGTTCAATAATTTTCCGAAACCTTTTTTCGCCATCATTTCTCCAGCAATTCCGCTTCTGCGGCCTGAATGACAAATGATGTAGATTTCGTCTTGCGGTTGCAATTCATTCATACGCGTTTCCACTTCGCTAAGCGGGATGTGGATTGCGCCTGCTAGATGCGCTTCTTCGAACTCATCTTGCTCACGAACATCTAGAATCGTCAAAGATTCACCGTTTTCAAATTTATCTTTGAAAACATCCAATGAAATTTCTGGAATTGTGATTGTTTCTTCTTTAACACCTGCTGCATCTTTGCGTAGGTAGTGGCGTAAAACGTCGCCTTCTGTTTCAGTACCGATGTATTCATGACCTGAGCTCTTAGCCCAAGCTTGAAGATCAGCAGTTGACCCTTTATCTGTAGCTTGAATTTCCAAAACTTCGCCGGATTCCAAGTTTTTCATCGCTTTTTTCGTCTTCACGATCGGCATCGGGCAAGCAAGCCCTTTTGCGTCTAATACATTTTCAGTTTGAATCATGAAATACCCTCCTATTATGTGGATGCGACCAAATTGGCCGCATTGTAAAAATTATTCTGTAGCGCCTTCCCAAGCCATCATTCCGCCATCCATATTGATCACATTGTATCCTTGGTTTTCTAGGAAATTCGTGGCTTGGCTGCTGCGGCCGCCTGAACGGCAAACCATAATATATTCTTTGCCTTTATCTAACTCACTCATGCGGAATTCCAATAAACCAAGAGGGATGTTAACAGCCCCCGGAATTTTTCCAGCCGCTACTTCAGCAGGTTCGCGGACATCAATAATCGCCGCTTCCTGTTTGGTTTGTACTAGGTTTTGTACTTCTTCTGGTGAAATCTGTTTCATCTAAGTTTCCTCCTCAATTGTCTATTGCTTCCGCTTTAGCGGTAGCTGCTCATTCCGCCTCTTACGTTCAATACTTTTTCAAAGCCGTTCTTTTTCAAGATTTGGCTGGCTTTGCTGCTGCGCATGCCGCTTTGGCACATAACAACAACTTCTTTGTCTTTCGACAATTCGCCCATGCGTTTCGGAAGATCATTCAATGGAATATTTTTAAAACCTTTTACATGGTTGCCTTTAAACTCGCCCGGTGTACGCACATCGACATATTGTTTGTTTTTGTTGCCTAACTGCGTTTTCAATTCGTCAGTTGAAATCGACTGTACGCCTTGTTGCGGCTTTGTGAAACGATATCCGATCCACAAAAACGCTGCCCCAATTACTACCCATAAAAGTAAATCCATTTTCATCATTCCCTCTCTATTCGTTCTGATCGAGCCAATTAGATGAATAAGTTTACGTTGCCGTCTTGAGCATCTCCAAGATACGCCGCTACGCCCGCATATTCGATTTCATCAAGTAATTCCGGTTTTTCTAATCCAAGAAGATCCATTGTCATTGTGCAAGCAACCAATTTAACATCCTGCTCTTGCGCCAACTCGATCAATTGCGGAGGTGTCATTACTTTGTGCTTTTTCATAACTTCCTTGATCATTTTTGGTCCCATACCGCCAAAATTCATGTTTGAAAGCCCCATTTTATCAGCGCCTCTTGGCATCATTTTCGCGAACATTTTTTCCAATCGACCTTTTTTCAATTCCGGTGGGTGTTCTTTGCGCAATGCATTCAAGCCCCAGAATGTATGGAAGATTGTTACTTCATGGTCGTACGCTGCCGCTCCATTTGCGATAATGTATGCTGCCATTACTTTGTCGTAATCTCCACTGAAGAGTACGATCGTTGTCTTTTTTGTTTCACTCATTATCAATTGCCTCCGAATTTTTACCCCTAGGGGTATTTATTTCTTCAAAAAAATAGCGTTTTAAAGTGTCGCTTCACTTTTTTCTATACCCTACAGGGTATGTTAAAGCATATAAATCTTTATGTCAACAGGCAATTTTTTATCTACTTTTCACAAGCAATTCTACAGCTTCTTTCACAACTGCTTCGGTGCCTTCGCCTTCTTCAATGCTTTGACGGACGCAAGCTTCCAGGTTATCACTGACTACTACGCCGATTGTCCGGTCGACAGCACTTCTGATTGCAGAAAGCTGTGTGACTACATCGCGGCATTCACCGTCATTTTCAACCATTTTCAGCACGCCCCGCAATTGGCCTTCGATTCGTTTCAACCGGTTTTCAATGCGTTTGTCATATGCCATGTTTGGTTCCCCCTCAATATATTATAAGAGATGTGTTATCTACACCTCTTATTTTATACCCCTTAGGGTATGAAGTCAACCGATTGACTCGGGACTTCATATGGCCATTAATCAACTGTCTACTACTCTGAAATGCTTACTGAATGCTTTTATCGATAGCGCTGATCAATCGTTTTTCGATATTCTCTGCAATCGCTTGAACATCATGGTCTTCTGCCATCGAAATCAAAGATGTTGGTTTTGGCATACCGATTTTCGTGCTGCCGCCTTCTTCGTATACAACAATTTTGCACGGCAGGAAATAACCGATCATCAGGTTAGAAGACAAGACTTTATTGGCTTCTTTCGGGTTGCACACTTCTAGAATCGTGTAGGGGGTATTGAAATCTTCGCCTTTCTCCTGCAATTTCGCTGTTAAGTCAAAATTCCATAAAACCCCGAACTTCTCTTCTTTTAATGCCTCTTCCAATGATTGAACCGCTTGATTTACCGATTTATCCGTTTCCACTGTGTAATTGAACATTCAACAGCACTCCTTTTCTAATTTACTCTTCTCCATTACCCTACCCGGCATTTTTTTTGATAAACATTCCAAGTAAGTTTCTTCTATAGTACATGGGACTGAATAGTAGCTTGAAGTTCGAGTTCAACGTTTCCTTTGATCGCTCGGCTGATCATGCAAGAAGACTCCGCCTTTTCTGCTAAACGATGCGCTAGTTCGAAATCTTTCTGAGAGGCATCAGCTTTTAAAACGACATGCGGGCGATGAATAATCTTTTTATACGTAATTACGCCTTTTTCCACTTCAACGATGCCTTCCGATTCCATCGTCAACGATTCTTTCTCCAAATTACTGCGCTGCATCATAGCAGCAAGCGTGATGATATAACACGTCGCGGCTGCCCCAAGAAGCATCTCATCCGGATTGGTGCCAACGCCTGGGCCGTCCATTTCCGGTGGTATGGAAATCTGTGTCTTTAAATTCCCCGATGCAATTTCTCCTATATCATTGCGCAATCCCGGCCAATTTGCCGTTAAATGAAAACTGTGTAAAGCCATGCAGATTCTCTCCTTTAATGGTAACGTCATTACATAGAAGAAAGTCGTTTCTTCCGATTTCTATATTATTTCAGTCCATGCCGTTATTAAGCAAGCAAAAGGAGTGAAACCAAATGGAACTTAAGCTGCGGCAAGCTCGACCCGAAGACGGAACAGCGGCAGCACCTCTCATCGTCAATGCAATCGGCGACATCGCCAAGCATATGACTGCCCGAGAAGATCCGCGATTGGTTCTTGATAAAATCAAGGACATGGTTCGCGGCACAAAGACACGCCATAGCCACCGTCTCACTTATGTAGCGGAATTTCAAAATTCTGTAGTTGGCGTGCTCGTCTTATACCATGGCAGCGAGGCCGAAGCGTTGGATCGCTTTTTATATGATGAGCTGCGTAAAGAAGGGCATCAGCGAACGATTGAACCCGAAGCCCATCTCGATGAATGGTATATCGATACTGTATCAGTTGATGAAAATTTTCAAGGCAAAGGCATCGGCACAGCGTTATTGCATCACGCCGAAAAAATCGTTTCCGCAAACGGCGGCGGCAAGCTCGCACTCAATGTTGATACAGATAAAGAAGCTGCTCAGCGCCTCTACCAAAGACTCGGCTTTTCAATTTCTGAACCGTGGTCCATCATTGGTGAACCTTTTCATCATATGGTCAAAACTGTACCAGCAAAAAAGCCGGACTGACAAAACGTCAGCCTGGCTCTTTTTTAGCATCATTTAAATTTCATATATAGATTTTCTCGACGATCCGCGAAAACAGGAATGCGTTGTCGAACGTTTTCGACTTCTGTCAAATCGATATCCGTGTAGCCGATTCCTTCTTGCTTTGCCATATCCAGGCGGATTTCACCCCACGGTGCAATGACCATTGAATGGCCGCCGAATTCGTTTTTCGGGTCACTCCCAACGCGGTTTACCGCCACGATAAAGCATTGGTTTTCAATTGCGCGTGCTTGCAACAAAACCTTCCAATGGTCAATTCGAGCTTCCGGCCATTCCGCCGGCACAAAGATGACTTTGGCCCCGTTTAATGCCTGAGCGCGAATCCATTCCGGAAAACGTATGTCGTAGCAGATGACGCCGCCGCACGTTGTGCCTGCAAGTTCAAACGTCCCCAACCCTTCACCTTCTTCAAGGTGAATATGCTCATCCATCAACCCGAATCGATGCGCCTTATCGTATTCCGATAACAACTTGCCGGTTTTATCGACAACGTACATCGTATTGTAGAAGCCCTCTTGTTTTTTGGTCGACACGGAACCACCAACAATATTCACACCGTGCTCTTTTGCGAAACCTTGCAGAAACGTCAGAGTTCTTCCAGTTCCATCAGCCAATTCTTCTAATTCCGTCAAAGCATAGCCTGTATTCCACATTTCCGGCAAGACGATGGTTTCCGCTCCGTTCGCTGCAGCTTCCTTTAAATAAGCTTCAACATGTTCAAAATTTACATTAGGTTCTCCAAACGCAATATCCATCTGTATGCACGCGATTTTCATTTCATTCTCCTCCAGTAGACAAGTTAAGTTAAACTCTATAAGATTTGGAATAGAAGTGCAATTATTTAGAAAATGAGGGACAATCCTATGGAATTTTCAAACCGTCTGCAACAATTGCCGGATCAATTCTTTTCAAAACTGGCGTTCCGCACCAAACAAGCGATGCTTCAAGGACGCGACGTCATTAACTTAGGGCAGGGAAATCCCGATCAACCCACACCCCTACATATTATCGAGGCGATGCAAAAAGCAGTAGCTGACCCGCAAAATCACCGCTATTCTCCGTTTCGCGGCATTCCGGAAATGCATCAAGCGGCTGCGGCTTTTTATAAACGCGAATACGGTGTAGACATCGATCCCGACACCGAAGTTGCGGTTCTTGCCGGAACGAAAATCGGACTAGTCGAGCTTCCGCTCGCATTGCTGAATCCCGGCGACCTGATGTTATTGCCGGATCCCGGCTATCCTGATTATTTATCCGGGGCGCCGCTCGCTGAAGCTCGATTTGAAACGATGCCGCTGAAAGCTGAAAACGGATTTTTACCGGTTTACTCACACATTTCAGACGCAGCTAAAGAACAAGCGAAACTGATGTATTTGAATTACCCGAACAACCCGACTGGTGCCGTCGCCAATCCACAATTTTTCGATGAAACCGTCGACTTTGCAAAAGAGCATAATATCGGCGTTGTCCATGACTTCGCTTACGGCGCAGTGGGTTTTGACGGTGTAAAACCGCCAAGCTTCTTGCAAGCTGAAGGCGCAAAAGAGGTCGGTATCGAAATGTACACCTTGTCCAAAACCTATAATATGGCCGGTTGGCGTATCGGCTTTGCTGTCGGAAATGCAAAAATGATCGAAGCATTGAATATCATTCAAGATCATTTATTTGCCGGACTGTCACCGGCTCTGCAACTTGCCGCTGCAGAAGCGTTAACAGCGAGCCAGCATTGCGTCGAAGAGTTGAACAACACTTACGAAAGTCGGCGCAATGTGTTAACAGCAGAATGCGAACGCATCGGCTGGCATGTCGAAGCGCCAAAAGGCTCGTTCTTCGCCTGGTTGCCTGTACCGAAAGGATTCACCAGCATGGAATTCACTGATCTCCTATTAGAAAAAGCCGACATTGCCGTAGCTGCAGGAAGCGGCTTTGGCGAAAGCGGCGAGGGGTATATCCGAGTTGGGTTATTGGTAACCGAAGAGCGGATTCAAGAAGCGGTTGAACGCATTGAGAAATTGGGGTTATTTGCTTAAGCTTATTTTTAATATGAAAAAGGAGAGCCACAATGGCTCTCCTTTTCGCGTTTATTCCGTCTTCACATTCACCGCGAATTCCATATCCCAATACACATCAGAGCTTTGCGGATTCACTTGCCGCACTGCCACCGCAATTACGTTCTCCCCGTCTCTTAAATTAGCCAAGTCGGCTTCATCCAAGAAGATGCGATCCTGTCTGTTTTCTGGAGGGATGTTATCTCGGTCCAGATCATTTAAATGGTCATCATATGCCGCTTCACCATCCGGCATGTTAAAGCGGCCGATTTCTTCGCCATTCAAATAGAAGATTGCGCCGTCATCGACTTTAAAGTCAATAACGCCGAAATTGCCGATTGCTTCCGCCTCATCAATCGTAAACGATGTTCGGAAATAAGAAGTCGCATACTTGTCGGACTCATTATCGCCAAATTCAATGACCGTCTGGATTTTCCCGAAAGATTCGGTTTCTTCATCCTCTGGGTAACCTAGCGGCGCTGGTCCTACTTCCCAGTTATCATCGTCAAAGTCCAGCAACATCCAATCAGGTCCAGGGTCTGAGCCATCGTCTAAGTACGTCCAATCAGAAGCTGCTTCTACCAAAGTCTGTTCAGCGTGGTCAACAATCGACAGCATAACCGATTCTGTGGTCAACTCTTGTCCATCCGCTTGCACTTCCGCCCAAATTTCAACTTCACCCGGTTGGGCATTTTCCGCAACACTTACAGCCCCTGTCGGAGAAATGGCAATCGCCCCTTCAGGTTTGATTTGATACACAATGTTTTCTCTAAACAAATCATATTGTCCGCCTTCGGTATTGATTCCCGAAACATCCAGAACGACGTCAGGATAAAATGAAGTCGGCTCGGTTGCTAGTACATTTCCTGTTGTTGTTAATGCCACTTCACTGAGTCCCGGCACTTCGACTTTAATGGAGTCGTCTTTTATAATATTGTACGTATCGACCACTTCCATCGTATCGGATCGATGCGTCGTAAATTCCAAACTTGCCGGCGTCACTGCTACATTTACAAAAGTCGGCACTTCCAGTTGTTCTCTGACGGCAGAGTAAGGCTCTGGATCAGGACTCATTGGGTAGAACTTGCTTCCGCTTGCCGAATTGGCGGTCAGATAAACCGTACCTTCGGGGTTGACCACTGCTTCGTTTAAAATCATTAGGTTTTTTAGCGGTTTGAAACCTTTCATTTGATAAGTCCTTACGTAGGAATGGTCGTGCCCCATTAAAACTGCATCAATGTCTAATCGGTCAAATGTCGGCACTAGCTCTTCCCTTAACTCAAGGGTATGATCGCTCGCCGAATGGACGGCAGCACTATATACCGAATGGTGAAAAGTGATAAACTTCCATTTCAAGTCCATGTCTTCTGTCGCTTCAATCGTTTCCTCCATGAATTGAATATGTTCGTCGGTGTTTAATTGGTTTGAATTTAAGTGCATGAACAACGAATCTCCATAAGTGAAATAATAATCCCCGCCGGAGCGATCGTAATTACCAAGCTTCACATTTTGGTTCGGTACATTAAAATGGTATTCGTAGAAAATCGTATTGTCGTGATTGCCAATCGTTGTAGCTGTTGGCACTCGCTTTAATACATCAGGTTCAAAATACGCTTCGTATTCGGCTTCTGAATTCCGCGTCTCTACTTGATCCCCTGCAGTTTGTATAAAGCTCGTCATCGGATATTTTTCAAACGCTTTTTCCAATGTCTCGTTCCAGCCGGCTATGTCGGCTTTTAAATCTCCGGAAGAGCCAATTTGCGGATCTCCCATCAGCAGGAAATTATACGAATCCGTTTCACGAGTATGAAAACGGTATAAATCACTCCAATTGCCCAAGCCATCCCCGAGTCTATAGATGTATTCAGCAGACGGTTCTAGGCCAGCAATCGTCACTTCGTGGGAAGCATAGCCTTTAGAAGCCATATCCAAATGGGCCATGCTTGTTTTTACTGCAGCCGTCTCAGTTCCAGCACTAAAACGATCCTCCACCTTGGCATATTCAATCACTCCGGGATTCCGTGTATTTGGGGAATACCAGGAAAAATTCATTTCTTGTTCTGTACGACCTGGAGCGAACGCAATCGAGCTTACGAGGTATTGTGAGGTTTGAGGGAAGACGGTCGCACTGCTGCGATCTAACAGCAAATAAAAACGATCGTATTGTTCTTGGTAGCTGCCCGTGAAATTCAGTAATTTCTTCGACAGATGAACGTCTCTTTCTTCTATTTCTGCGCTCTCTGCTAATGCAAAAGCAGATCCAGATCCCCCGTATGCCGAGGTGCTTTCTGGTTTTGACACGATGAACACACTCAATAGAGCTGCAGCTCCAATCAGCGCAAAAAACTTGGTTTCTAAAGGAACAAACAGCATTGCCTTCACTCCAATTCGTTCATATTTTCTACTAACAAGCAGACCTTTTGTCCAATTAAATATATATCCAGAAAAATATGGATTATATAATAAAACCGCTCACAAGACTATAGACTGAATTTCCATTTTGGGAAATGAATGATTATCCTTTATTTGTTTTTAAACCGAAATATATTCTCCTATTTTCAAAGCATATATTGGAACTAAAATTTCTTAAACCAATATTCAACAATTATTAATTGATTTTTCAGACTTTTTATTTTATCCTACACGTTTTACGCTTAAAAAGAAACAATTTACAAAAGGAAAATATACTGTTCTAATCATTTTCAACAATTAAATTGGATCACATGGCAAGGGTTTTAGAACTTAAAATACCTCAAAAGAAAAAAGCCTGGAAATTCCAGACTTTTGTTTTAGTCAATAAAACCAAGGTTTTCAAATGGCGCGAGACGAATCTTCACTTCTCCGACAACCGCCTCTTTGCGTATAAATCCGATGTCTCTTGAATCTACACTGTTAAGCCGGTTGTCACCCAATACAAAATAGGCATCTCTCGGTACAGTGAATTCCTCAAAATCCTCAGTCAGATTTCCGCGACCTTGTTGTTGTGCCGCTAAGCGATTTTCCTGCAAGTAAATTTCTTCAACCGGCTCTCCGTTCAACAAAAGCTGATCTTCCACCATACCTATTTTATCGCCGGGCACACCAATAACACGTTTAATGAAGTTCTTATTCCCTGGCGCTTTAAAAACAATGATATCAAAATTCCTGATGGAGCCGACTTTCACCATTAGGACTTTATCTGCTTCCTCAAATGTCGGCATCATAGAAGTGCCATGCACTTCAACCGGCTCAAAGAGAAATTGGCGAACCACGAGCACAATCAAGGCAGTAAAAAAGAGGATTTTCATCCAGGCAATAAGTTCACGGATTGCTCGATTGTTCATCTTTTCCACCTCAATCTAATTGGTATGTTCATTTTACTACAGCTCATAATTGCCTGCACATTCGTTTTGCTATTCATTATCCGGATTGCTACAATTGTGTAAATATTATAAATAAGGAGATGGATGCATGAAAACCTTATCGACAAATCACGTAATCTACAATTTTTCGCATTTGCATGAACCTGTCATGAATGTACAGCCTGGTGATACGGTATCGATTGAAACATATGATTGTTTCCAAAATCAGCTTCAATCCGAAGAACAAGAAGTCGCGGCCATCGATTGGAATGAAATCAATCCAGCCACCGGTCCGATTTTTGTTGAAGGCGCAGCCATCGGTGATTTGTTGAAAGTGACCATTGATGAACTTGAAATTGGCAGTCAAGGCGTGATGGTTACCGGTCCTGATTTAGGCGTAATGGGCCATCGCCTTGAGAAAATGGAATCGAAAATCATTCCGATTGAAGACGGTATGGCAATTTTCAGTGAACAACTGCACATTCCCTTAAATCCCATGATTGGCGTGATCGGTGTGGCACCTGAGGGACCGCCGATTTCATGCGGCACTCCTGGCGCACACGGCGGCAATATGGACACCAAACTCATCACAAAAGGGGCTGTCCTTTATTTCCCTGTGTTCGCTGAAGGGGCGTTATTTGCTATGGGGGATTTCCATGCTGCCATGGGCGACGGCGAAGTCAGTGTATCCGGAATTGAAGTGCCGGGGCGCGCAACCGTCACATTTGACGTCATTAAAGGTCAACATTCAAAATACCCGGTATTGCAAAACGATGAGGGCTTTACATTGCTCGTGTCGGCCATGACACTCGACGAAGCCGTGAAAATTGCAGTCGAGGAAACGATTGACTTGTTGCTGCCGCATACCGATTTAAGCGTTAGCGACATGACGATGCTCATGAGTGCAGTTGGCCAGGCGCAAATCAGCCAAGTCGTGGATCCGCTCGTCACCGTACGCTTTTTTGTACCTCAATACGTATTGGATTCACTCGATATCCACTTATTTACGCAATGAAATCTTTTGTTAGTTTAGGTGCGTATAGGCGTCAGAATCGTCCGACTTTTGAGCCGAGCGCCTTTTTATGTTACACTCAAGAAAAACTTGTAGGTGATTAGAATGGTAGGAAGAAATGACCCATGCCCATGCGGCAGCGGAAAGAAATACAAAAAATGTCACGGAAAACAACAGACAGTTTCCATCAATGATTTGGTAAACGAAGAATTGTTCAAAGTGCGTCAGCAATTTTTCTCGGAAAACCCGAATCAGGAACAGCTCCCAGCATTCCGTGAACTTCAGCAACAATGGCAGCCTCGTTTGATGCAATCAATGGCTGAAAACGATGCGCAAGCTTTTGTCATCGAAAATTTCCTGTTCATGCAAAAACCTGAACTATGGGAAGATTTTTTAACAAAACAAATTGAAGCAGCCCAACGTCCAACGACAAAAGAAGTGCTTGAAAACTGGAAAGACGTAAAAGTTTTCCTTGGTCAATATGTGGCTGGAAACGAAACTTCTGCACAATTCAAAGATGTGTTTACCGGTGAAGTATTTAAAATGACGGACCAACCTCCAACTGATATGCAAGACAATCAGGGATTATTGGCTATCTTATTGCCAGATGCACGCATCGGTGAAGAAGGCGCATTGTTCTTGAACGGTTATTTGACGGTTGTCGGTGAATTCGCTCCGTTCTTCGAGCAATTGAAAACGCAGATGGCTTCTGACAATGCAACGGACGGCCCTGCTTACTTGCGCGACAATTACTTGGCAGTTGTTGAGAAAATCGTTCAATATTCAACGGGCGCGGTTGATGAAAGCCTAGAGCTTTCTCCTGAGCATCAATCTGTAATGGATGAACTCAATAAGCATATCGAGCAAGCGGATTTCGACGCTGAAACAGTCGATAATGTAACGAGCATTCTAAACAGCTATCTGGTGAGCCAACAGCCGACTGTCCAAAAACCAGAAGCACTTGTTGCAGGTTATTGGAGATTCTTGCAGGATCACGAATTGATCAAAGGACCAATGCTCGCACCGAAAGACCTTAGCGAGAAATTCAGTGTTTCTTCAAGCACGATCTTAAAACGTTCAAAAGAATTCGGATCTTATTTCGAAGAACTTTTAGCGAAAAATTAATAAGCAAAAAAGGCGCAGCTCAGGCTGCGCCTTTTTTATGCCGATTTTTCAGGAAGAAAGCTGGCTAGCATATCCAATTTCCATCCAAGGATAACTGTTAAAAACGTTTGTTTCTGAGAAACCAGGGAAAATAACATACTAGATGAATCCTATAGAACAAAACAGAGTTTTTTCAATTGCTATTCTCAGCAAAACATTTTTTATACACATAACGGCAGCTTCATTTGTGTGTTATGGGGATAAAAAAGGTTTTCTTTATACTATTTAGACTTATCAACATGTTGATAAGTTTTTGCAGCATATTTTCCCTACAGAAAGGAGAGACTAAAGATGTTCGAAATCACGTTGAGCAGTTTTATTCGAATTGTCACAGTCGGATTTTTGGCATATATCGGCCTTATTTTCTTTTTACGCACTTCTGGCAAGCGAACTTTGACAAAATTGAACGCATTTGACTTGGTCGTAACGGTAGCGTTGGGCTCGACGCTCGCAACAATTTTATTGAGCAAAGACGTCAGCTTGCTTGAAGGAATGACTGCTTTCGCTTTGCTGATCGTCATGCAATACTTGATGACTTTTGTAGCGGTCCGGTCAAAAAAATTCACGGACCTTATCAAGTCAGAACCCAAGTTATTATTTAGCGGCGGTTCGTTTCATGAACAGGCGATGAAAAAAGAACGCATCACTGAAAACGAGATTCTTCAAGCCGTTCGAAAACAAGGTTCAGGGAGTATGGACGACGTACAAGCGATTGTCTTGGAAACCGACGGCAGCATGTCTGTCATTAGCAGCGAACCTGGAAATACATTGGCTAATGTAAACACAAACAATCCTCAATAGTTTCGATAAGGGATAATAGATAAAAGGTTCCGGAGAGTTCCGGAACCTTTTTTAAGATCTTGGAGTTTGCACACGTTGTTTTCGATGCTCTCTACGGGCAGGCGCACTTTCAAAGAAGAGTTTTTCTCCTGCTGATTCAGGAATCACTGCAGGGACTTGCGCTGGTTTTCCGTCTTCTCCCATTGCGACCATCGTCAAGAACGATTCCGTCGTCAACCGCTCTTCTCCTGTCTGCAAATTATGCGATTTTACGCGCACATACACTTCCATTGAAGTTCTGCCGGTCGATGTGACATTTGCTTCAAGTTCCAAGACATCTCCTACATGCGCAGAGGACAGGAAATCGACTGAGTCGATTGAGGCTGTCACGACTTGCTTGCGGGAATGCTTCATCGCAGAAATTCCGGCAATTTCGTCGATATAAGCGAGCACTTTCCCTCCGAAAATCGAGTTCATGTGATTTGTATCCGGCGGCAACACCAATTTCGTTTGGATTGTCCGAGACTCTTTCATTGGTCTTGCTTCCATTTCCAACACTCCTTCTGCTCACTTTATTAATTGACCTAAAAATTCATTACTATATACAGTGCCAACCATTTTAGCTATTGCCAATCAGGCTTCCCCAATATGATATATTAAAAAGAAGGGGGAAGAAAAATGACAGAATTATTGAGAATCTTAAATACACCAGAGTTCCAATCAAAAGAGACCTTAAAAGTTCAATTAGAGAAGCTTGGCATAGAAGCTGGCGACTCATTAATTGTCCATTCATCGCTTAAATCGATGGGGTGGATCGCAGGTGGCCCTCAGGCGGTCGTAGAAGCCTTGCTTGAGACAATCACGACTGAAGGGACCATTGTAATGCCCGCGCAGTCCTCGGACAATTCAGAACCGTCCTATTGGATGGCCCCGCCGATTCCTGAAAATTGGCATCAACCTCTTCGAGACACATTGCCGGCATATGATCCGCATTTGACGCCAATGCGCAGCATGGGCAAAATTGCGGAATGCTTGCATCGCCACCCGGGCACGATCCGGAGCCCGCATCCCTCGCATTCTTTTATCGCTTGGGGGAAACACGCGGCGCACTGGATGAGCGAACAGCCCATTGAAAATTCTTTTGGTCCTGGCTCGCCTTTAGGAAAAATGATGGAAGCGGATGTGAAAATCGTGTTGCTTGGCACCGGGTTTGATTCTTGCACCGCCTTGCATTACGCAGAGTTTGTGCAAGACACCCGCACCACATCACCGCAAGGCGCAGCAATGATGAAAGACGGCGAACGAGTCTGGCAAGCATACAATTGCGTCGATATGGACTCTGACCGATTCCCTGAAATCGCGAAAGCGTATCCGGGAACAATCGCAGTCGGTCAACTTGGCCAAGCCGAAGTGAAAATCGCCTCGATGCGTCCACTCGTTGAATTCGGCATCGAATGGCTAAAAGCTAATCCTGCACCTAAAGAGGAAGAACAAGAAGCATAAAAGCCTGTCCATTACCGGGCTGCTCCTCCATGTCTCAAACGGAGGAACAGCCCATTTCAATGGACAGGCTTTTATGTACGGACAATGCCACTCAATAAGTTTTCAAGTCTGGCATTGTTGGCGTTAAATGAATCCACAAACGCATTGATGATTTCAGCGGGTTTCGCTATATGCTCCCAATCCAGGC
>JBFEIJ010000018.1:0-36569 GCA_041553775.1 Planococcus sp. (in: firmicutes) | reverse complement strand
GGATCTTGTATTGAAGGAAGTTGCCCAAAAGCTTCAATACTTTGTGAAACAACACGACGATGCTTTTGCGGTGCGGTTGGGTGGAGATGAATTCATCATCAACTTCTCCTATCTGTTGAGCAAAGAGGAAATGAGTGAGCGGGCCGAACAATTACTCACTACGTTAAGTGCATGGGATGGCGAATACGACCTCTCTGCAAGCATCGGCATCGCCGCATATCCAGCGGGGAATAAAACCAAGTTGAGCACATTGTTAAAAAATGCAGACGAAGCTTTATACCGTGCAAAAACCGCAGGGAAAAATACTTTTATGTTTTTTGAATCCGTGGAACTTGAAGCGAGTCTTCGTACTTGAAAATATTAATGTAATTCCAATTCAACAGCCAAAACGCCAGCTCTCTTCTGCAGAGTTGGCGTTTTTTGCGGTGTTGCATTCCTAAAATGTTGCCGAAAAGTGACAAAATGATACTTGCTCACGCAGATGCACCTTCATTTAAAGCGCTCCTCTTTCCACAGCTGCGTGAGTCGTGTAAACTGTATAAGGTTAAGAAAAGATGCACTGGCATTACCGAACTGATTGACGTTTAGATGGTCGATAGAGAGAAAAGTCGCTTCTAAAGAGCATTTGGATAGTAAATTGTCTCTGATGGAAAGTATTTCGGCTGCAACGGAAAGTATTTGAGCTAGAACGGAAAGTATTTTCGATGTATAAGAAAGTATATCCAAATAAATGGTAATCATGACGACGCAGTGATGTCGAAAAAGTCGGACATCCTCTAGATATGCGTTATTTCAATAGGAAAACCTTGATTTTATTTAAAGCAATATAAAATAATAAGAAGTAAGACACCAAGAATGTTTGGATGCAGGACCAACCTGACATCCCGTAATGAAAGGATTGGAATTTGAGTATGAAAGAGAATTTTTGGCGTGATTTGCCACGACCGTTTTTTGTATTAGCGCCGATGGAAGATGTCACCAATGTGGTATTTCGTCATGTAGTGGCGGAAGCCGCAAGACCGGATGTATTTTTTACAGAGTTCACAAATACTGAAAGCTATTGCCACCCGGAAGGAATTTTCAGCGTGCGTGGACGTTTGACGTTTACGCCGGATGAACAGCCGATGGTGGCTCATATATGGGGCAATAAACCCGAACATTTCCGGGACATGAGTATCGGAATGGCGGAGCAAGGCTTTAAAGGCATCGACATCAATATGGGTTGCCCAGTGCCAAACGTAGCTGCAAAAGGAAAAGGCAGCGGCTTGATCAACTACCCGGACAATGCAGCTGAAATCATCCAAGCCGCAAAAGCGGGCGGATTGCCTGTCAGTGTGAAGACACGTCTCGGTTATACCGACGTGGAGGAGTGGAGAGGCTGGTTGACGCATGTACTCGAGCAGGACATTGCCAATTTGTCGATTCACTTGCGCACGAAAAAAGAAATGAGCGCGGTTCCTGCGCATTGGGAACTGATTCCGGAAATCAAGAAACTCCGTGATGAAATCGCGCCGGATACACTTTTGACGATCAACGGAGATATTCCGGACCGAAAAACAGGCCAAGAGCTTGCTGAAAAATACGGCATCGATGGCGTCATGATCGGCCGCGGTATTTTCCACAACCCGTTTGCGTTTGAAGTTGAGCCGAAAGAACATAGCACCGAAGAATTGTTCGATCTATTGCGCTTGCACTTGGACCTTCACGATAAATATTCCACTGAAACAGAGCCGATAGCATTCAAACCGCTTCGCCGTTTCTTCAAGATTTATGTCCGCGGTGTGCGTGGAGCCGGCGAACTGAGAAACCAATTGATGTATACGGAATCGACTGATGAAGTGCGTGCATTACTTGATGGTTTTAAGGAAGAATAAAACAACTTATATAAACACCACAAAAAAGACCGCTACCCCGTCATCGGAGCAGCGGTCTTTCCTAATTTCCTTATTTATTCATAAACGTTTTGATGTCGCCTTCGGACATCGATGAATCGCATTGAACGTTCACAGTGTCGCCGTTCGTATAGATAAATCCAGGAACGGTAGGGATGTTGTATTGGCGGCGTAATGTCGAAATGCCATCCATATCGGAGCGTTCCACACTATCTACATAATAGATCGGTGTAGTTGTTTCCTCAGCCACTTTTTTTAGTTTTTCAACAAAGATTTGGCAAAAAGGGCAGACAGCCTTGCCAACATAAATTACGGCTTCAGCTTCTGATTGAATCAATTCCAGTGCTTTTGCAGAATCGATTTTTTCAAAACTTGTTACGGCTTCTTGGTAAGCATTAATCATAAGTCAATCTCCTTTCACAATATCTCCATTATACAGCAAAGCGTACAGGCTTAAACTCATTTGACTTAGAGGCACAATAGAGAGCGCCTTGGGTATAAAAAGACTAATTCTGCATGACTAACAATGGGCGAATATGTTAGCGACGTATAGTATCGCTAATTTGCCGAGGAACAACGCGGTCGGATTTTATCCTCTTGTCGCTAGTGGATTATAATAATGAGCGTGACGACCGCCTTAGAACAAGATTTTTCAAATTATTGGCCAGTCCGTGCTATAATGAGTAGCTTAGGATGATTAAGGCGTTTGCCCATAATTGAACGGATGGCCCAAAGCCTCCGCCTATCAATAAACAATAGAGGTGTATGAAGATGAACAAACGATGGACGATCGATAAAATCAAAGCATTTGTTGATAAAAACTCTGACAGTAAATTATTGTCGACAGAATACCACGGCTTTTCTCAAAAGCTATTATTCAAATGTGCATGCGGCAATAATTTTGAGAAGACCTTCACGAAATTCAATAAAAACGATCAACGCAAATGCGACGTGTGCCAACCGCCAAGAGAACCACGCGGCATGTAATAAAGAAAGGAAGCGTAAAATTCTTTTTAAGAGAATTTCACGCTTCCTTTTTTGGTTGCTAAAAATTAGTGTTTATCTTCTTCCGAGGGCAATGGCCAAGTGGGATGCTGATCGTCTTCGTCGAATTCGATGGTCACATTGGTTACGTTTTCGATGCCTTCACGAATCCGTTTTTCAATATAATCCCGAATGTCATCCGCTTCTTCAATGGTCATCTTCGAATCGACTTCGAGTTTCAGTTCAACGTGCAAATGGTCGCCTTCTTTGATGACGTTAAGATCTTGGATATCCTGAACATGTGGATGTTGCATCACTTTTTCGCCAATGCGATCCTGCAAACTTAAGTCTGCGACTCCCAATACGCCAGCTGCGTTATCAAGAAAAATCCGGCCAACTACAAGAACGAGTGCAACTCCGATAATGATGGAAGCATAACCGGTGGCGCTATGAAACGGCGTATAAGTGGAAATGATAATTGCCAAAAGAGCCAGCAGGGCACCGCCAACGGCCACATTATCTTCCAAAAAAACAAGTTTAGTTGCTGCTTTGGCACCCTTAACATGCTTATAGCTTTGCGGTACTATTTTAAAGCCTTTAATCTCTTCTTTCGGAAGATGCTCTGTAATTTCCTTCATCGCTTTGTACAAAACGATGGCTTCCAATATGGCTGCAATTCCGAGTACGCTGATATTCAACCAAAACCAGTCTTCAGAATGAACCGCATTGGAAATGTGATGAATCCCTTCGACAATCGTTTCGTACGCTAAAACCCCAACGATTAGCACTGCCCCGAGCAGCACCAAATTGACCAACCGCCCAAAGCCGCCTGGAAAACGCTCAGTCGGTTCTTTTTTACTTAGCGCTGAACCGACAAAGACGAAAAATTGATTGGCGGCATCCCCAAAACTGTGCATCATTTCAGCGAACATAGCGACATTACCTGTGATTAAATAAGCAATTGTCTTGATGATGGCAACAATCGTGTTGATAACGGCAGCCCATAACGCGGATTTTGTACCGAATTTCATCAAACCTAAAAGTTCTCTCAAGAGGCAGGGCTCCTTTCCATTCTAATCGTGTTTTGAACACCGGCTCTTACCTATGTTCCCCCATTAGAAAAATCGAAAACGCAAAGCTGTTGCAGGTGCCGGCTTTTTCATCGTCCATGTTATGCTATTATTAAAGGTGAAGAAATATCATATACACGAGTAGTTTGCCCAGGAGGTAGAGGGATGGATAACAACGATTTACTCATTCGATTGCGCTACGCACTCGATATCAAAAACAACGACATGGTGGAAATTTTCAAGCTCGGCGGCATCAAGCTGCCTAAAGAAGATGTGATGAAAGTGCTGACGAAAACACCTGAAGATTACGACGGGCAACCCGGCGGCATTTTAGGCGAAGACGAATTCAAGGATTATATGAATGTAAACGATGCAATGTTCGAATCATTTCTGAATGGCTTGATCATCTTCAAACGAGGCAAGCAAGAACCGAAGCCAGGTCAACCTGAAAAACCGGCTTTGACGAATGAACCTTCGAAGAACTTGCTCTTGAAAAAAGTGAAAATCGCCTTGCAGTTGACGAGCGAAGACATGCTTGAAGTCTTGGCATTAGCTGGTGTAACCGTCACCAAGAGTGAAATGAGCGCGATGCTGCGTAAGCAAGGACATAAAAACTACAGCGTGTGCGGCGATCGCTACGCGCGTAATTTCCTAAAAGGTCTAGCCTTGAAATACCGCAAGTGAAAAACGCAAACCCCATTAGCGGGTTTGCGTTTTTTTGTGTGCACAAGATGCAGCGATCGGTTGCATAGAAGAACGTCTTTCGTGATTTATGCTAATGCATTCATCATCGTATAAGTTTTATCGAAAATAATAATTCTAAAATTCCGACAAGAAGATTATGATAAAACAAAAGAGATTTTCCACAAAGGAGATAAACCGGATGAAATGGCTGCCGACACGGAAAAATAAAGTAGATGCTTTTTGGCAATGGTTTTCAGTCAATGAAGAAAGTTATTTCGACTTGGCGCTAGACGGAAGAGAAGAGTGGTTCGAATTGCTGCACCGCAAGCTGAAGAAGGTCAATAAGCATCTCGCATTTGAGTTCAGTATGGAACCGGAGAACGGCAAGCGCGAATTCATCATCAGCGCCGATGGGATCATGGAAGCGTTTGATGGGGTATTTGACTTGTACGAAACAGCGCCAAACCTTGCGCGGTTTACTGTCATCCCGTTCAGACAAGCCTCCAACGAAGGGTTCAGCATCAATTGGGGCGATGTCGAACTGACGTGGGACGATGTTTATTACACAGCGCATGAAGATGTAGAGAACGAGGAAGTCAATTTGACGCTCTACATCAAAGGATTGACCAATGAAAATATCGATGAGCTGATGCCGGTTGTGCTACGGCTCCTGGATTCGGTCATTGGCGAATACAATATGGGCGTACATGTCGGCAGCATCGATTGTCAACCATTTGAAGGGCAAACAGACGTGCGGCCAATTGAAGCTTTGAAAGAATTGTTTTCGGAGGATAATTCCTGAGCCGTTTTCAATTAAATTTAAATCAGTAATCAACGTATCCGCTTTCATTATCAAAAAAACAGAAAGTTCCCCTTTTTTAGACGAATTCACTTGACCCGGACACAGTATGAAGGTAAGATGCTAAGAATACAAAAACTGAATAGTGAATTCTTATCGAGAGAAGTTGAGGGACTGGCCCTATGACGCTTCAGCAACCAGCCATTCGTGGTCAGGTGCTAAATCCAGCAGGTACGCAATTGCCTGAGAGATGAAAAGGAACGAGTTTAACGACCGTAAAGCCTTCTTTTTCATGGAAGGCTTTTTTTCTATTTTGGTTGAACTAAAAATTAAATTTTTAAACAAGCTTAGGCCGCTTTGGGCAGAGCAAAGACGATTGTCGTTGCAACGCTGTGCCATCTCCTTGCCTAGCCCCTTGAGGTGGCGGCGCTAAGAAATATTTTTATATGAAGCAAAACAGCGGAGACGCCTGCGGGGCAGCGAAGCGACGAGACAGCCGAGACCCCGCAAGGAGCGAAGCGACTGAGGAGGCTTGGCGCTCGCCCGCGGCAAGCGCAGCTGTTTTGCGGAATATAAAGTACGAATAATTAATTCAATTTCTATATACAGGAGGGTGAGCGGCATGAAGTTATTGGATGCTTTGAAAACACGTGTATTGACAGGTGATGGGGCAATGGGAACGCTGCTGTATTCGTACGGCATCGAATATTGCAACGAAGAGTTGAATCTTCAACGGCCGGAAATAGTCGGCAAGATCCATCAAGATTACATCAAGGCGGGAGCCGATATCATCCAAACAAATACGTATGGCGCAAACGCTCATAAACTTGCGCGCTATGGACTTGAGGAGCAAGTGAAAGAAATCAATCTCGCGGCAATCGATATTGCAAAGCGCGCTGCGGCACCAGGTGGTCAATTTGTCTTTGGCACAATCGGCGGCATCCGCGGCTTGCGGAAAAGTGATGCAACACTGCAAGAAATCATCGCCATGGTCGATCAGCAAGCGCAGCATTTATTGTCAGGCAATCCGGACGGGTTATTGCTTGAAACGTATTACGATTTTGAAGAGCTTGCGGCAACCGTGACGCATTTGAAGAGCATGACGGATACCCCGCTCATTGCACAAGTATCGATGCACGACCCCGGCATTTTGCAAAATGGCATGACGCTGAACGACGCATTGCATCAACTCGAAGCGCTCGGAGCGGACATCGTCGGCGTCAATTGCCGGCTTGGTCCGCACCATACGATTCAAGCGTTTGAAGAAGTGTCCTTGCCAGAAAAAGCATTCTTGTCAGCTTATCCGAACGCCAGCTTGTTGGACGTGGAAGATGGCCGCATCGTTTATGAATCAGAAGCGGATTATTTCGGACGGGCTGCGCTGTTATTGAGAGAAGAAGGGGTACGTCTGATCGGCGGTTGTTGCGGCACGACGCCAAAACACATCGAAGAAGTGAAAAAGCGCTTGCGCAATGTCGCGCCGGTGGCGGAAAAGAAAGTAGTGGCAAGAAAACCAATTGTCATCCGGGAAGCGGACACGCTCGACGTAAAACCGCTGCATGAAAAAGTGAAGACGGAACGCACGATCATCGTTGAACTCGACACGCCGCGTCATTTGGATATTTCGAAATTCCTTGAAGGTTCGAAAGCGTTGAATGCAGCAGGAGTCGATGCCGTGACGATGGCGGATAATTCATTGGCTTCGCCGCGCATTTCGAATATGGCGATGGGTTCGATTTTGAAGCAGCAGGAAAACATCCGACCGTTAGCGCATATCACGTGCCGCGACCGCAATTTGATCGGTCTGCAATCGCATTTGATGGGCCTTGACGCATTAGGCATGCATGATATTCTAGCAGTCACGGGAGATCCGACAAAAGTGGGCGATTTCCCTGGAGCAACGAGTGTCTATGACGTATCGAGCTTGGAACTGATCCAGTTGATCAAAAAGCTCAATGAAGGCATTTCGTTTTCCGGCAAGCCGCTGCGCAAAAAAGCGAATTTCTCAGTAGCGGCCGCATTCAATCCGAATGTGCGCGTCGTCAGCCGGGCAGTTAAACGGCTGGAACAGAAAATCGACAGCGGTGCGGATTATTTCATTTCCCAACCGGTATTTACGAAAGAGAAAATAATTGAGATTTATGAAGAAACGAAACATTTGAGCAAACCGATTTTCCTTGGCATCATGCCGCTGACAAGCATACGCAGTTCGGAGTTCTTGCACAACGAAGTGCCGGGCATCAAATTGTCGGAAGATGCACTTGAGCGCATGCGTGCTTGCGGCGATGACAAGGAACGGGCGACGCAAGAAGGCATTGCGATAGCGAAGGAATTGATCGATACGGCGGCAGGTCTCTTTAACGGCATTTACTTGATCACGCCATTTTTCCGCTACGAGATGTCCGTTGAATTGATCGATTACATCAGGCAACTAGATTTGCAGAAAGAAGGCGAAATCAGCCATGTCCAAAACACTTATTGAACAGCAATTGGAAAATCGAATATTAATCATCGACGGCGCAATGGGCACGATGATTCAAAATGCCGACTTGTCTGCAGAGGATTTCGGCGGCGAGGAATTTGACGGCTGCAACGAATACTTGAACATCGTGCGGCCGGATGTGATCGAAAGCGTCCATCACGCATATCTAGAGGCAGGAGCCGATATTTTGTGCACGAATACATTTGGCGGCACGCCGGTAGTGCTTGATGAATATGATTTGGGAAATCAAGCGGCAGACATCAACAGGCGCGCCGTCGAAATTGCGAAAAGAGCGGCTGCTGCTTATTCGACAGCGGAATGGCCGCGGTTTGTGGCGGGCGCTATCGGACCAACAACGAAAACCTTATCGGTAACAGGGGGCATCACGTTCGATGTCTTGCGTGAAAATTTCTACGTGCAAGCGAAAACATTGGTCGAAGGCGGAGCAGACTTGATTTTGCTTGAGACGAGTCAAGACATGCTGAATGTTAAAGCGGCAACTATCGGGATCAAACAAGCATTCGAAGAGCTTGGTACAGAATTGCCGATTATGATTTCAGGGACGATCGAACCGATGGGCACGACGCTTGCCGGACAAAGCATAGAAGCTTTTTACATTTCGATTGAACACGTCAAGCCATTATCGGTCGGCTTGAATTGCGCGACCGGTCCGGAATTCATGACCGACCATTTGCGCTCATTATCAGAGCTATCCGACGGCTTTGTCAGCTGTTACCCGAACGCCGGTTTACCGGACGAAGAAGGGCATTACCATGAAACGCCCGAGTCGTTGTCGAAAAAACTGCGGGGCTTTGCTGAAAAAGGCTGGCTTAACGTCGTCGGCGGTTGTTGCGGCACGACACCCGCGCACATCAAGGCTGTGCGTGAAGCTGTAGCGGAACTGCCGCCAAGAAAGCCGGATCATACCGGCCATGGCCACGTGGTGTCAGGCATTGAACCGCTGGAATACGAAGACTCGATGCGCCCGTTGTTTATCGGGGAGCGCACGAACGTCATCGGTTCGCGGAAATTCAAGCGGCTGATTGTGGACGGCAAATTCGAGGAGGCTTCTGAAATCGCTCGAGCGCAAGTGAAGAACGGAGCGCATGTTATCGATATCTGCCTCGCGAATCCGGACCGTGACGAGCTTGAAGACATGACGAACTTTATGCACGAAGTGGTGAAAAAAGTGAAAGTGCCGCTCGTCATTGATTCAACAGACGAAGAAGTGATCGAAGCGGCGCTGAAGTTCTCACAAGGCAAAGCCATCATCAATTCGATCAACCTGGAAGATGGCGAAGAGCGTTTTGACGCCGTGATGCCGCTGGTGAAAAAATACGGAGCAGCGGTTGTCGTCGGCACGATTGACGAAGAAGGCATGGCGGTCACGCGTGAACGCAAACTTGAAATCGCTGAACGCTCGTATGATTTACTAGTGGGTAAATGGGGCATTGCGCCAGAAGACATCATTTTCGATCCGCTCGTATTCCCGGTCGGCACCGGCGATCAGCAATACATCGGTTCTGCCGTCGAAACGATTGAAGGCATTCGCATCATCAAAGAAAAACTGCCGCGTGCATTGACGATACTTGGCATCAGCAACGTCTCATTCGGCTTGCCTCCAGTTGGGCGGGAAGTATTGAATGCAGTGTATCTATACCATTGCACGCAAGCAGGGCTTGATTACGCCATCGTCAATACAGAGAAATTGGAGCGCTACGCCTCGATTCCGGAAATCGAAATCCAGATGGCCGATGAATTATTGTTCACGACCACAGACAAGACATTGGCGGATTTCACGGATTTTTACCGCGATAAGAAAAAAGAGAAAAGCGAAGATGACATTCCGAAAACCGTGCCGGAACGCCTCGCCTATTATATTTTAGAAGGCACGAAAGAAGGGCTTGTACCTGACTTGGAGCAGGCGCTTGGCATGTACGACACACCGCTCGACGTCATCAACGGACCGCTGATGGCAGGGATGGCGGAAGTCGGACGGCTTTTCAATGACAATCAATTGATTGTTGCCGAAGTGCTGCAAAGTGCTGGCGTGATGAAGGCGGCCGTGTCCTATCTTGAAGGATTTATGGAGAAAAAAGCGGCGGACGATTCCGGCAAAGGGAAAGTGGTGCTTGCCACAGTCAAAGGCGACGTCCATGACATCGGCAAAAACCTCGTCGATATCATTCTCAGCAACAACGGCTTTAAAGTGATCGATATCGGCATCAAAGTGACGCCAGCGACGCTGATCGAAGTGATCAAAAAAGAAAAGCCGGACATAATTGGCTTATCGGGTTTATTGGTGAAATCCGCCAAGCAAATGGTGCTAACCGCGCAAGACTTCAAGGAAGCGGGGATTGATGCGCCCATTCTGGTTGGCGGTGCCGCATTGTCGAGGCGCTTCACTGAAACGAAAATCGCTGCTGAATACGACGGCCCCGTCATTTACGCAAAAGACGCGATGCAAGGCTTGGATTTGGCGAACCGTCTGCAAAGCGGAGCAGGCAAAGCCGTGTTGTTAGAAGAGTTAGGCGTGCAGCAAGAAAAACGCCAGGCATCGGAAGCGGCAAAAGCGGCCAAGCCGGCTGTCGCAGTAGCGGAAAAACCGGTGAAAACCGTTCGGTCTGACGTGCCGGTGTTCCAGCCGAACGACTTGCGCCGCCATGTGTTGAAAGAATATTCGGTGTCACATCTGTATCCGTACGTCAATATGCGGACATTGATCGGCCATCATCTCGGGTTGCGCGGCTATAGCGATAAAATGCTGGCACAAGGCGATTCGCGTGCAGTGGAACTTCATGCGCTTGCCACTGAATTCCTCGGTTCCGGTATATTAAAGCCATCCGGCATGTATCAGTTTTTCCCTGCGCAGTCAGACGGGGATGATGTCGTCATCTACGACCCGACAGACAGCAAAACGGAAATTGAGCGCTTTACCTTCCCGCGCCAAGCTGCCGATCCATTCCTCTGCCTCGTGGATTATTTGAAATCTGTCGATAGCGGCGAAATGGATTATGTGGCATTTATGCAAGTGACCGCCGGACACGGCGTCCGCGACGAAGCAACGCGCTTGAAAGAAACCGGAAAATTTCTAGAAAGCCATGCGCTTCAAGCGACCGCACTCGAACTCGCCGAAGGCTTCGCTGAACGCATCCACCAGGAAATCCGCGACCAATGGGGCTTCCCGGACGCCACCGACTTCTCGATGCGCGATCGCTTTGCCGCAAAATACCAAGGCCAGCGTTTCTCATTCGGCTATCCAGCCTGTCCGAATCTGGAGGACCAAGCAAAACTATTCAGCTTAATCAAACCCGAAGACATCGGCGTTCATTTGACGGAAGAATTTATGATGGACCCGGAAGCATCCGTCTCCGCGATCGTCTTCGCACATCCAGATGCGCGGTATTTTAATGTGGAATAGACGTTGCTGGAAAGTATTTTCAATGTACGAGAAAGCATATCTAAATAACTGGAAATAAGAGTGATTCGACGATGCCGAGAACCAGGCATCGTCGAATCGCTTTTCATTTTTATGATATGGAGGGCTTGTGGAAAGTATTTTCGCTCTTGAGGAAAGTATTTGACGTGTAGCGGAAAGTATTTGAGGCGCAACGGAAAGTATTTTCGATGCATAAGGAAGTATATACAAATAAAGGAAGAAAAGATCCGAGAATACTGAAAAACTCCAAGTTGGGGGCCATGTATCCGAGTATGATAAACTTATCCCATTAGGAAATGTCAGGAGTGGGAATTGTGTTTGCACTGAATATACTCGACTACTCGCCGATTGACGAGGGAGCGACTGCGCGTGACGCATTGCTGCAGACTGTAGAATTGGCGAAACTCGCGGACCGGCTTGGATTCGGGCGCTTCTGGGTGGCGGAACATCATAAAGTGATGTCGGTCGCCGGCAGCTCCCCAGAAATGTTGATGATGCAATTGGCGGCTTCCACAGAGCGGGTCCGCATCGGTTCGGGAGGCGTCATGTTGCCGCATTACAGCTCATATAAAGTGGCTGAGAATTTTCGCTTGCTTGAAGCGCTGCATCCGGGGCGGATCGATCTCGGTATCGGTCGTTCGCGCAGTTATAAGGACGTCAACCAAGCGTTGAATGAAAGCAAAGGCATCAAAGTATCATACGAACAACAAATTCAGGATTTGCAAAAATACTTCACCGACAACACCGAAAGCACACACCGCTTTCGTCAGCTTGTGGCAATGCCCGTTGTGGAAACGTCACCAGAGATGTGGCTGCTCGGCACAGGGCACGGCAGTGCGACCATTGCCGCCAAAAACGGATTAGCTTATGCGTACGCGCATTTTGCGCGGCCAACTGCGGATGGCGTTGAAGCCGTTGTTGCTTACCGAGAGAAGTTCAGATCTTCAAATTTATTATCAAAACCGCATGTCATCATCGCCGTATTTGCTGTTGTAGCGGAGACGATGGAAGAAGCGGAGAGGCTGGCGCAAGCACTCGATTTGTGGCTGTTGTTTGTGGAATCCGAAACGCCCCCGCCGTATTACCCATCCAGCGAAACCGCTGAACAACGCGGGTTCAGCCGTGCGGAAAGTGAAAAAGTAACGAAAAACCGGGACCGTATGCTGATTGGCGATGCTGAAACGGTGAAAGTGGAAATTACGCGCCTTGCGGAATTATACGGAGCGGATGAAGTGACCGTCATTCCGAATATTTCAGGCGCATCCAACCGCATGAAGATGCTGAGTTTATTGGCGGAGGCGTTTTCTTTAGGGAAAGAATGAGATTGAAAAGATAGGATAAAAAAGCGTGCAAAGCGATCATCCGCTTTGCACGCTTTTTCGTTTTCATTACAATTTGGCGAAGTCCGGATCTGCCACTTTCACCAATTGCTTGCCGACATTCGTGCCTTGGAATAAACCAAGAAATGCTTGCGGCGTGTTTTCAAAGCCTTCGACGATGGTTTCATCGTACTTCAGTTTGCCGGCTTGCAGCCATTTTCCAAGTTCCGTCGCGCCTTTTTCGAATTCCGCAGCATAATTGCCGAGAGTGAAACCTTGCATCATCGAGCTCGTTTTGATGAGCTTTGACTGCATGCGCGGGCCAAGGTCTTTGCCTGCTGCATTATAAGAAGAAATCGCTCCGCATAACGGGATGCGCGCGTTTCTGTTTAATAGGCTCATCACCGCATCCGATACTTCTCCACCGACGTTATCGAAATACACATCGACGCCGTCGGGCAGCGCATTTTTCAAGTCTTCGACAAAGCTGTCTTTTTTGTAATTGACGGCAGCGTCAAAGCCGAGCACGTTGATCAAGTAATCGATTTTTTCATCCGATCCTGCAATGCCGACTGCTTTTGCGCCTTTCAGCTTCGCGATTTGGCCAGCGATAGAACCGACGGCACCTGCAGCGCCAGAGACGACGACGGTTTCACCTGCTTGCGGCTTACCGATATCAAGCAAGCCGAAATAGGCGGTCAAACCAGTCAAACCAAGAACGCCGAGACGTGTCGTAATAGGGGCAATAGATGGATCGACTTTTTGGAGTCCATCTGCTTTAACAACATTATACTCTCCCCACTTAAAACTCCCGGTAACAATATCCCCTTTTTTAAACTTTGGAGATTCGGAATCGATGACTTCGGCAAGCGCACCGCCAGTGATCGCTTCGTTCAGTTGGAATGGCGCAATATAGGATTTCGCATCGTGCATGCGTCCTCGCATATACGGATCGACGGATAAATAGAGCGTTTTTAAGAGCAATTCGCCGTCTGATAAAGCGGGAACCGTTTTTTCAACAAACGCAAAGTCTTCATCGGACGGCATACCTGCCGGACGGTTGACCAAGTGTATTTCTTTATAGTTCGTAACTGTCATTTAAAACACTCCTTCTCAAGTTATCTGTAAATTAGCGTACCACTGGCATAAGATGGAATCAAAAATTATACCCCGCCAAGCTTGTATTGTTGTGAATACCCTAATCTTATGATATTTTGATATACCTATAGACAAGAGAAAAGAGGAATTCAGATGAATCCAAACTATAAATCATTATTTGAAGAAATTACATTGCCAAACGGTGTCGTTTTACAAGATCGCTTGGGGGTAGCGCCTATGACGACGTATTCCGGCAATGGGGACGGCACGGTGTCGGATGCTGAACTTGAGTATTACAACCGCCGCTCCAGTATTGGCAGCTTGTTTGTTTCTGCGTGCATTGCGATTTCGGAAAACGGCATCGCGTTCCCGAACCAATTTATCGGATTTGATGATTTGGCGATACCGCGTTTGAAATTGCTGGCGGATAAAATGAAGGCCGGCGGCAGCAAAGCGATTTTGCAAATGCAGCACGGTGGACGCCAAGGGCAGCCGGACTTGATCGCTGCCAATGAAACGGTAGCGCCGAGTGCAGTAGCTGGAGCAGAAGGCAAACCGACGCCGCGCACATTAACAACTGCTGAGATTAACGACATTATTCGTGATTTTGGCGAAACGACGAGACGTGCAATCGAAGCCGGATTTGACGGTGTGGAAATTCACGGCGCGAATACGTATTTGATTCAGCAATTTGTATCCGCAACGTTCAATCAGCGAGAAGACGAATGGGGCGGAAGTTTAGAGAATCGCTTGAAGTTCTCAGTAGCAGTGTTGGACGAAGTGAAGAGAATAGCTGCGCAATACGCAGACGACAGCTTCATCATCGGCTACCGCCTATCGCCTGAAGAAAACAATGAAGACACAGTCGGTTACACGATTGAAGATACAAAAGTGCTTGTCGAAAAGTTGATCGAAGGCGGCATCCATTACGTCCATGTATCATTGTTTGAATTTACGAAACAGCCGCGTGGTGCAGTTGGGCAAGGCAGCATCGTCGAAATTTTATCGAAGCACATCAATGGCCGTGTGCCGTTTGTCGTCGTCGGCAGCGTGAAGAAACCTGAAGATGCCGTGGCGGCGCTCGAAGAAGGCGCCGACATTGTGGTCATGGGTCGTCAAGCCTTAATCGATCCGGAATGGACCGTGAAAGTGAAACAAGGAAACGAACAGGAAATCCATGAAGTCATTCCGAAAGAAATGGTCGGCAAACTCGATATCCCGGAAACGATGTGGAATGCCATCACTTCATACGGCATGGTCACAGTCGAAGAATAATATAGTGATTGAAAGACTGCCCAAAGCTTGGTAACAAGCGCTGGGCAGTTTTTTTGTCCCATAAGATGACCGTGAGAGTTTACACGCTACTTGATGAACGGTAAAGTTTGTAAAGGATAGATGAAATGAAAGAACAACTTAGAGAAACGGAGCTGGTAGTTAAATGTCATACACAAAAACAGCAATCATCACAGGTGCAAGCAGTGGAATCGGACAAGCGGCAGCAAAAGAATTAGCGGGCAAGGGATACGCAGTAATGCTTGCAGCTCGACGCGAAGAACGTCTTGTAGAACTGAAAAATAAAATTGAAGCTGCAGGCGGTACAGCGGCTTATAAAGTGACGGACGTTACGTCGGCTGAAGAAATGCAGGCATTGGCAGATGCGGCCATCGAGCAGTTTGGCCAGATTGATGTGCTAGTCAATAACGCCGGACTTATGCCGCTTTCATTCCTGAACAAACGGAAGATCTCCGAATGGGACCAAATGGTCGACGTAAACATCAAAGGAGTTTTATACGGCATCGCTGCAGTGCTGCCGCATATGGAATCGCGCAAAGAAGGGCATATCATCAACGTAGCATCCGTAGCGGGTCACGATGTGTCACCTGGAAGCGCTGTTTACAGCGGGACAAAATTTGCGGTGCGCGCAATTACGGAAGGCTTGCGTCAAGAACTCGATCCGGCGATGAACATCCGTGCAACGATTGTGTCTCCCGGCGCAGTGGCGACCGAGTTGTCGGAGACCATCACGGACCAAGACGTCCTGGATATGTTCGCTTCAGGCGGCGAGATGAAATTCTTAGAAGCTGAAGACATTGCCCGCGCCATTTCATATGCTGTTGAACAGCCGATGCATGTAGACGTGAACGAAATCTTGATCCGTCCGAGACAGCAGAAATAAGGACGAGCTTTCGATTAAAACCATTTTTAATGAATAGCCAAAAACCCCGCTCCTCGGAAAGAGGAAGCGGGGTTTTTGGCTATTCAGCGGATAATTCGCTTTCAGTCAGCCATTTATGATTGGTCACTTTTTGGCCATCAGTCGTTGTGAAATCGACCATGTAAACGGTTGTTTGTTCAGCAGAATCGATTGTAGCGGTTGCTCCGTCCATACCTTCCATATGATCAGCGGTGAAGGCCGCTTCATCACCAGCTTCGAGTGGTATGCTCGTGGCATCTTTCAATTCTTCGTGAATGACCCATTTATGGTTTTCGACAGGCTCGCCGCCAGTTGTTGGGGTATAGGTAATGGCGTAAGCGGTTGTATCAAATGCGCCGACAATCGTCGCTTCGCTGCCTTCCATGCCGTCCATATGGTCAGCAGTAATAATAGCGGTGCTGCCTGGCGCGAAAGCAGGTTCTGCTGCTTCCACTAGACCAGCAGGAATTTCGCCGGAACCGGAATGACCCATTGCGCTATGGTCGCCATCGCTTTCTTCTGATGCTGATTGATCCATATCCTCGTCTTGGTTCATTTCATGATCTTGATCGGTTTCTTGCGTCATTTGCGGTTCGTCTGAATCTCCGCAAGCTACAAGTGTGAATGCAGCAACAGCTGTTAAAATACTAATTCGAAATTTATTTTTTATCAAATAGATCCCTCTTTCATTCGTGGTGTCACCATACTATACCCGCTGGTTGTGCAGAATATGTGCAGATGCGTCTGCACGGAAAATCGAAAGTTTTCCGTTATAATAGACGTAGTAGAAACGAGAAGGGTGGCAATTTTACATGAACAAAAAATTATGGATGTCCGCATCTTTAGCGGCTTTGATAGCAGCGGGCTGCAGCGCTGAAAATGAGACAGAACCTGCACCTGAGGATAATTCTTCAGAAGAATCGTCGCAAAGCAGCTTAGAAACAGAAGATTTCGTAGTGGATTTTGACGGCACATTAGAGCACGTGCATGGTATGGGGTATATCGAGGGAGATGGCTTATACTTTGCTTCTCATAACGGACTGAAAATCTACCGCGATGAAAAATGGTTTGAAACGACCAATATGCACAATGATTATATGGGCTTTAATGCAGTGGACGGTGGATTTTATACATCTGGTCACCCTGGAGCTGGCTCGGATATGATGAATCCGCTCGGCATCCAGCGGAGCATGGACGGCGGGAGGTCGCTTGAGCATATGGGCTTCCAAGGGGAGACCGATTTCCACGCAATGGCAGTAGGCTACCGCAGCCATCATTTATTCGTCATGAACCCACAGCCCAATTCGGATATGGGCGCCGGCTTTTTCCGCAGTGAAAACGAAGGGGAAAAATGGACTGAGACAGACGCAAAAGGACTTGAAGGCGACGTTTCCTATTTAGCGATGCATCCGGATGATTCACAGTGGATCGCCGCAGCAACATCAACGGGCGTCTACCTATCGGAAGATGGCGGAGGTTCGTTCGAAAAGCTGACGAGCGAAGGCCAATTTGGCACAGCACTGACATTCAGCGAAGATGCATTGTATTACGCTAGCTACGAAACAGCGTCAGAGCTTGTGAAATATAATTTGGATAGCGGTGAAAAGTCCGTGTTGACTTTGCCGGAACTCCCTGAAGATGGTGTCTTGTATATTGCGCAAACGCCTGACGAACTGGCCGTATATACGGTTAAAGGACAAGTCTTTATTTCAAAAGATGATGGCGCAGAATGGACACAAATCATGAAGGATGGAGAAGTGAAATGACGCCGGTCTTAACTTGGCAGTTAGGAAAAAGCTTCTATGTTCACTAAATTATCGCTGAAAATCGGCTTATTGTTTTTTGCGTTCATCTTGCTGATTGAAGCGCTTTTGTTCACAGCACTGTATGTCACACTTGTTAATGAACGCGTGGACGAAGTCATGGAAAGCTTGCTTGCCCGCGGAGAGACGCATAGCGAAGTGCTCGAAGACAGTTTTGAACCCACTACGCTTGAGCATGTCGGCATGATGGAAGCCGCTTCTTCCTATATTGTCATTATTACGGATGAAACGGGGGAAATCCTCATCAATTCGGATCCGATTGAACCAGAGATGATTGATGTGCTCGAGCATACGGATTTTGAAGATGTGACGACAGATGGCAAAGTGATTGAAGAAAAATGGGATGATAAGCGTTATATTGCGGCGGACAGCCCGATAACGATTAATGGCGAACATGCCGGTCATGTCTTCATGTTTTCAAGCACAGCAGTGATTGAGCGGATCGTCCGCAATTTGCAGAACCAATTTTTAGCGGCAGGTGCAATGACGGTGCTGTTGACAATCGGTACGGTTCTGGTGCTGTCGCGCTTTATCACATTACCGCTGATTCGCATGAAAGAAGCGACCGAACAATTGAGCATCGGCAATACGGCCGTCGATTTATCGATCGACCGCAATGATGAACTGGGAGAACTTGCGAACGCGATCACGAAATTATCGGTCGACCTGGACCGATTGAAAAATGCGCGCAATGAATTCCTGGCAAGTATTTCACATGAGTTGCGAACACCGCTCACGTATATTAAAGGCTATTCGGATATTCTGAGTCGGCCAGGAATATCCCAAGCAGAGAGGGAAGAATACATCGCCATCATTCGTGAGGAATCGGAACAGCTGGCAGCGTTGATCGGGAATTTATTCGAATTGGCGAAGCTCGATTTGCATCAATTTGAAATCCGGCGTCAGGATATGTCCGTCAACCAGTTGCTCGGGTCCGTGGCAACATTGGTTAAACCGGCATTTAGGGAAGATCGAATTTCCTTATTGGTGGCATGTGAACCGGGTCTTCGTGCATTCTGGGATCCGGATCGTATTCAACAAGTACTGCTGAACATTTTGGATAATGCACGGAAACATTCGGCTGCCGGGTCGCGAGTTTCAATCGATTGCAAAGAAATCCGAGGTGAAATCGTCATCCGGATCAAAGACGAGGGCGAAGGCATTCGACCAGAGGAAGTGCCGTATGTCTTCGAACGACTTTACCGCGCCGATAAATCGCGGTCGCGCGAAAATGGCGGGTCGGGTCTTGGCCTTGCTATAGCAAAGGAAATCGTTGAATCGCACGGTGGACAGATCGAGCTGACAAGCGAGTATGGCAAAGGGACGGTAGTTGCCGTTCGGCTGGAAAGAGGGAAAAGGGATGCGTAACGTACTATTAGTGGATGATGAAAAACGAATGCTCGATTTATTGGCGCTGTATTTGAAACCGCACGGTTATGCGAGCTTAAAAGCCAAGAGCGGCAAAGAAGCGATCGAGCTCCTTGAGGACGAATTGGTGGATTTAGTAATTCTCGACATCATGATGCCGGAGATGAACGGCTGGGAAGTTTGTCGTCAAATCCGGCGTTTCTCCAACGTGCCGATCATCATGCTGACTGCGCGCGAGCAACAGGAGGATATCGTAAAAGGACTGCGTCTCGGAGCCGACGATTATTTGGTAAAGCCATTTGGCGAAGAAGAATTGCTTGCCCGAATGGAAGCTTTGCTGCGTCGATCCGCTCCGGTGAAAATGGTGAAAATAGATGGCCTGGTGTGGGACGAGGAGCGCTTTGAGCTGGCCTATCATGACTCCATCATTCGTCTGACGCCGAAAGAATTCGCCATGCTTGGGTTGCTTATGAAAAATCCCGATAAAGTGTACGAGCGATCACGGCTCCTTGAACTCATCTGGGGCTTCGATTCAGAAACCGAAGGACGGACAGTCGATTCGCACGTCCGCAACATCCGCGAAAAAATTCGCCAATCCGGTTTTCCAATCGATGAGTATTTCCTCACCGTTTGGGGCATCGGCTATAAATGGGTCAATCCGAAATAAGCACAAGAAAAAATCCTTCCTGGTTGAGGAAGGATTTTTTCGTGCGGAATGTTAACGGTTACGCTACATTTTTACAAGCTTCTGCGCATTTCTTGCAAGCTTCGGCACAGCGCTGGCAATGGTCGTGGTCATGTTTTTGGCATTCTGTTCCGCATGCTTCACAAATAGCAGCGCACGCTTTCGCCAATTCAGATACAAATGGTGAATTGCGCGTAATGGCGTGTTCCAAATACGCACAGATGTCTGCGCATTCACGGTCCAAGCGGATGCATTCCGCCATCATCTTGATATCATCTTCTTTCAAGCACGCGTCAAAACAATGGTTGCAAGCTTCCGCGCAGTCGTGCAATATTTTGATCAATTCTGCATGTTGTTCATGAGCCATTCCGATAACCTCCAATTCAGATTTTACTGCTGTCTATTTTTGATTTCCCTAAGTGCTAAATTTTAAACGGAGAATAAGTGAAAAAATTGAATGTTCACACTTTATTTTTTGGCGGTTGGTCGCTATGGACATCTAGTTCCTGCAACCGATTGCGGTATTCTTCCGCACTGATGTCGCCTCTAGCAAAGCGGTCATCCAGTTTTTTTTCAGCAGAGCTTAACGAATCGATTCTGCGTCTCCTAACAAAAATTGCAATTGTGCTGATAACCGCAACTAGGATGATCACGATGAGGAGAATCATGAAAAATGATATTCGGACACCTTCAGCTTCTGCCATTGTCCTCAGCTCCTTTCAAAAATTGACTAGGCTATATATGTTTATTTTCATTGAGCTCTGCCAAACGTTCTCGAAATTCTTCCGAGTCAATTTCTCCGCGTGCGTAGCGTTCCTTCAATAGGTCGACGGCCCGGCTTGAAGAAGGGGATGTAGACTGCGCGTTATTTCTCCGAATGATTGTGACGATCAACCAAATGAGCAATGCTGAAAAAATGAGCATCACGACTATAGCGAGGGCTATGCCTATCCACATGAACGGCATAGTAGTCGAATCGGTTCCATAATTCCACATAAACGGCATAGTAGTCGAATCGGTTCCATAATTCCACATCGGGTTTACCTCCAAAGTTGTGGCGTACGAAAAAATGATTTCCCATACTCTCAGTGTACATTAAAATATATAGAATATTCTAATAATTAAAGGTTTCATATTTTATTTTACGAAAAATTCGCACTGAAATGAAAGTATGCTACGATAAACACTAAAAAAGGAGGTAAATGACCCATGTTTATACATAAAATTGACAATGAGCTTTCGTTGAAATTGGTCGAATTAGGAGATGCAGAGCGAATATTCGAGCTGACGGAAGGATCACGAGCTTATTTGAAAGAATGGTTGCCTTGGTTAGATTTCACCACGGAAGTGAAGGATACAGAAGACTTCATCAAAGCGGGGAGAGGCAATTATGCTGAAGGCAAAACCTTGAATGCAGCCATTTTGTATAACGGAGAGATAGTCGGGATGTGTGGATTTAACAACATCAACCAAGCGAATAAAACCGCTTATATCGGCTATTGGCTCGGACAAGGTTACCAAGGAAAAGGCATTATGACACGCGTTGCGCGTGCGTTGACGGATTACGCATTGACGGACTTGAAACTCAATAAAGTCGAAATTCGTGCAGCTGTTGAAAATGGGAAAAGCCGCAGCATACCGGAGCGTTTAGGTTATGTCGAAGAAGGCACTATTCGCCGCGCAGAACTGCTTTACGGACATTTCGTCGACCATGTCGTCTACGGCATGTTGGCTGAGGAATGGGCAGAAATGAAATAAAATACACACTAGACAAAACCCCTTACAAATTTGTTGTAAGGGGTTTTGGAACATGTTTATTCATTGAAATCTTTTTTAAACTCACCGACTGTGTCTTGTACATGGCCTTTGGCTTTGTCTTTTTTGCCTTCTGCTTGGAGACGTGAATCATCTGTAGCGTTGCCGACCTGGTCTTTCAGTTCGCCTTTGCCTTTACTGACTGCGCCTTTCAGTTTATCCCCGAAACCTTTGTCTTCTGCCATGATGTATTCCTCCTTAAAATGTGTTATTGATTATATAGCCTGATAAAGGAAATAGTAAACGTAATTCGGTACAATAGAAGAGAATAAAAAGGAGGGACAGCATGGATAAACGAGATCCCGAACAAATCATTGAACAGAAACTTAGGGAAACCCGTCCGCCTTGGCGTAAAAGACAGGCGCCGGCGCAGCCCAAAAAATATAAATCCAGCATGAAGGCTGTAGAAAACTATGTCGTACTCGATTTTGAGACGACCGGTTTGAAAGCAGGAAGCGATAAAATCATACAGATCGGTGCCGTGAAATACATCGGCCATAACCGGGAAGATACGATGTATTTACTGATCAATCCGGAACGCAACATTTCAAGTACCATTACGCGAATCACCGGCATCAGAAATGCAGACGTCCAAGAAGCACCTGTAATTGAAGAAGTCGCGCATGAATTGATCGCATTTATTGAAGGGTTGCCGATTGTCGCACATAATGCCCCGTTCGATATGGGATTCTTATACGCACTTGAAGAAATCACGCCGATTCCGGAATATACGGTAATTGATACGGTGCGCTTGGCTAGAAAAGCGATCTACGAAACACCAAACCACAAATTGACAACTTTGGCCGCGTTTCTTGAGCTTGAACACAATGCCCATGACGCACTTGGCGATTGCTTAGTAACTGCTGAAATTTATCAATATTGCGCAGCCAGACTTTAAACGAAACCAGCTTCCGGCATTGCGCCGGAAGCTGGTTTTTTAAAGTTCGATAACTTGGATAGCTGAAAAAATTTCTTTTTCAGGCGACTCCCCGTGCCATTCGGAAGGGTAATACCCGAGGGGATTGCAGATTACTTCAATGCCTTCATGCCAGTCGCGGTAACGAAGATGGATATGGCCAAAAATGTATTTTTTCACTCCATATTTTAATGCCAACTCGCCGTAGCGCACACTGCCCATCATCGCGTTGAAAAAATCCCAGCTGCCGATGTTTTTAACGCGCAAGTAATGCTGGAACGGGATGACGTGCGTCACCATGATGATATTTTTGTCCTCGTATTGTTTGAGCCAGCCTTCAAGCTTCGCCACAGATAGATTGGTTTCTTCAATATCGCTTTTTGGCCAATGGGCGTGGCGCATATCGGGCCAATGATAATCCTTATAAACGCCGCTAGCGAATTCTTCGTCGGTATAGCCTTTGACGCCAAACGAATAATCATACCAGCCGCCATCGCCAATAATGACCCAATCGTCATGGAGCTCAACAGGACCATTGCCCAAATTACCGGGAAACGTCAATAATTTTTCATAAGCTGCCTGAGAGTCGGCATCGTATATATCGTGGTTGCCATTCACAAACAATAAGCGTGTATCCGGTACAGCTGCCTGCAATTCGTTCAATAAGGATAAGGCTTGCTCTGCATTGCTCGCAACATCCCCAGCGATGATAAAAATATCCGGCTGATAGAGCGTCAGCCATTTCTCGATCAACCCCATAATATCCTCGCCGGTCTTCTTCTGGTTCAATTCCTCATGAATGTCTGATAACACTGCAATCTTCATACGCGCCGCCCCCTTCATTTCGCCACTGAAACAAGGTTTGCTTTGGTTTTTGCAAAAGCTTTTGTATAAAAAGTATAACGCAGAACTGAAAACTAATAAACTATTCAGAAAAATAAGGTTTGGTTTCTATGATTTGAAATGAAAACATGTACAATGAAATGTAAGAAGCGCGTTAAGGAACGTGCTCAGTTAGATGCACTCCTAGCCTCGCATGCAAACCGCAGCTATTCATTTTTCTCGAAAGGGGCTTATTCATGAAACAGGCTGTTGAGATGGAAAACGTCAGTAAATCGTTTGGCAAAAAACAGATATTGTCGGACATCGATATTGCAATCGATGAAGGCATGATTTATGGATTGATCGGGCCATCCGGTTCCGGCAAGACAACTTTGGTTAAAATGATGGTCGGCATTGCAGAGCCGGATGAAGGGAAGATTCAATTATTTGGTGTGAAGGTCCCGAACCTTAAGCTGCTGGAAAAAGTGGGATATATGGCGCAAGCCGATGCACTTTATACAGAATTGACAGGCAAAGAAAACTTGAGTTTTTTCGCATCATTGTATCCGATGAAAGCGGCGGAACGAAAAAAACGAATCGAGTATGCCGCCAACATCGTCAATTTGACAGATGAGCTTGGTAAAAGAGTGTCGGCTTATTCAGGAGGCATGAAAAGGCGGCTGTCGTTGGCAATTGCGCTTGTTCACAATCCGAAATTACTGATTTTAGATGAGCCGACGGTCGGAATGGACCCTGAACTCCGGTTATCGGTGTGGACCGAATTGCTGAAATTGAAAAACAATCAGCAGAAAACGATTATTATTACGACGCATGTAATGGATGAAGCTGAGCGCTGTGACATCGTTTCGCTTGTTCGGGAAGGGCGTATTCTCGCGACAGGAACGCCCGCGGAACTGAAGAAAACATTCGGTGCGAGCGATCTTGAAGAGGTGTTTTTGAAAGCGGGGAGGGGCGAGCAATGAGAATCCTGGCAATCGTCAAACGCATTATAAAGCAATTGCTGAGAGATCCGCGCACGCTGGCTTTATTATTTTTTGCGCCGTTGATCATTTTGACGCTCATGTATTTTTTCTTTAATGGTGACTCAGAAGAGCTGGTGCTTGGTACAGTGAATGTCGACGTTTGGCTTACCGGCGTTTTAGAAGACAACGGAGTTCATGTGATTCCGTTTGAACAAGCAGGCAGACAAACAGTCATTGAGGAAGATTTGGATGGGTTATTGACAATCTCAGAAGGTAAGATGAAGTTGATCTTATTGAACGCAGAACCTGCAGCTTCAAAAGCATTGTCGGCTCAGGTAAAGACAGCGGCGCTGCGTTTAGCGACAGAACCCACAAAACTCCCGCAAGAAATTGACACACAGTATGTATACGGCAAGTCGGATACGACATTCTTTGATGTGCTCAGTCCTGTATTAATCGGCTTTTTTGTATTCTTTTTCGTTTTCTTGATCTCCGGAATCGGCTTGTTGAAAGAACGGACTTCTGGAACGTTGGAGCGTTTGATGGCTACGCCAATCCGCAAAGGGGAATTGCTGGCGGCTTATTTAACAGGGTTCGGATTTTTTGCATTGATGCAGACCATCATAGTGGTGACATTTTCAATTTTTGTGCTGGATGTTGTCGTGGCTGGCTCGGTCTGGCATGTGCTGTTGATCAATTTGGCGTTGGCGCTTGTCGCATTGTCACTCGGCATTTTATTGTCGACGTTTGCGGCGACGGAATTTCAAATGGTGCAATTTATTCCGTTGGTCGTTGTGCCGCAGATTTTCTTTGCGGGTATATTTCCAATCGACGGACTGGCAGAATGGCTGCAAATGATTGCCAGAGTTATGCCGATTTATTACGCAGCGGAAGCGTTGAAGGCAGTTATGTACCAAGGACAAGGCTTTGAAACGATTAAAGGGGATGTGGCTGCGCTTTTCGTATTTGCCGCCGTCTTTATCACATTGAATTTGCTCGTGCTCAAATCACATCGCACTTTATAAAGAGGAGGAAACGAATTGTTAGGTTATTACAGCAAGCTATCATCAGAAGTATACGATTTGGACAAACCGATTGGAAGTTCGTTTGGCGACGTCGAGTATTACGCGGAACGACTGAAGGACGTAGGCGGAAAAGTGCTCGAGCCGGCCGTTGGTACTGGGCGTATGCTCATTCCGTTGCTTGAAAAAGGCTTTGACGTTGGTGGTTTTGATGCGTCGACGGAAATGCTCGAAATTTGCTGGGCCAATTGCAGCGACCGTGGATTGGATCCAGTCGTTTTCGAAGCTTCGATGGAATCGTTCGAAAGCGAATTGGACTATCATGCCATCATCATTCCGACGGGGACGTTTCAGCTCATGCACGAGCGGGAGGCATCGGTCCAAGCGCTGCATAATTTCCACCGACATTTGGCGGACGGCGGTCGATTGATTGTGGATTTGTCATTGCCAGGAAATATTGAGCTTGAAAAAACCAATACACGTACGTGGAAGACGCCGCATAACGAAGTGATTACCGTAGAATCGAAAAAAGTTGAAGTCGATTGGTTGAACCAATCTTGGATTGGACAGAACCGATACGAGAAATGGCGGGACGGCGAATTAGTTGCAACTGAACTCGAGCGGATACCGATGCGCTGGTATGGCGTTGAAGAATTCAAGTTATTATTGGAACATGTGGGATTCACAGATATCACTGTATCTGCCGGGTACGAGTATGGCAAAGTGCCGGCTTCCGTTGGGGAAATCCTGACTTTTGAGGCGCTTGCGCATAAGAGGAAGCATTAAAATTAAAACGAATAGGAAAAGGCGTTCCATCCCGATGCGGGATGAAACGCCTTTTTCATATTGTCATTCATTTTTGATTGAATTCAATCGCTTCCCAGATTAAGCTTTTAAATGGTTCTGGTTCGATGTCCGATAATTTATGAATACGGATATGCCGCATTTTCGTGCCATCGCCTTCTAATAGATTGCCATAGTCGGGCAATTGCGCGCCTTGGTAAAATCCGAAATTGATATAGTTTTTCGCAGGCTGCAGATAACATACGAGTCCGTCATGAGAATAGCTCGGTTTGGACCATTTGATTTCTTCAGACATTTGATCGGAAGCTTCGAAAATCAGCTCCCGCAATTGGCGTGCCAGTTTTTGTACAGGTTCTTCCAAGCCGTCAAAAAACGGATCGGCCAATGGATTATGCAGCTCTTTCAAAAGAATCGCCCCTTTAATTCATTTTGGATGAAACACGCTAAAACGGTATGCACAATAAAACAATTATCTGCTGTTCCCTTCTTATCTTACTCTTTATTGGAAAGCATGAACACAGGCAAATGGGAGACAGGAATTAATTAACAAAAAATGGATTCGTTTTTCTTGTCATTTTCACCATTTATTAAAAAAAATCGTAAAAATCATAGATTTGCTAGCAACATATACCCAAATTCGTAATATATACCGATACACAGCTTTTTGATTTCATGGTAAAATACATAGATAAATATTGTAAATTTAAGGTAATTATTTTTTGATTTCATAAAAGACGAAATTAAAATAAGAGAGCAATAGGAATGGGGTGCGATTACATGCAAAAAGAACAGACAAGATATTCGCGACTTGCGCAAATTACGAGACTGATCAACACTAAATTGGAGCTTCGAGAAGTACTGGAACACGTTACAGCAGCGATATCGGAAGAAATTGTCCAATGCGATTCGGTTGGGATCTATTTGCCTGAAAGCAACGGCGATTACCGTGGGTATGTCGGAAAACCGAAATACATGAATGGTATGACGCTCGATATGCATGTGATCGATATGGAATATGATTTATTGGCGAAGGAAGTTGTGGAAACGAAAAAAACCATCTACATTCCGGATACTTCAAAAGATACACGACCGGATCCGCGCGCGGTTGCCGGCTTTAAGATTAAATCATTATTGGTGCTGCCGATAACATACGAAGACGAGTTATTTGGCTTAGTGTTTTTGTTCGATTATGGGATTCCGATGGATTTGGAAGAAGATGAGATTCAGACGGTCGAAGCGTATGTCAATATGGCCGGTGTGGCGATTCGCAACGCCACAAATTTAACGCGCAAAGAAAATTTAATTGCTGAGAAGCAGTTATTATTGGATTTGACACGTGATTTGTCGATGTGCGCAACGATGCAGGAATGTTTGGACACAAGCTTTGCCTATATCGGAAAAGTACTCGACAATTCGAATGTGGCTGTTCATTTGCTTGATCCATTAGCAAGCAAGCGCATCAAGCCGGCAACATTGAGCCGTGACAGTCAATTTACGGAAAAAGAGTGGCTGGGAATACACGAAAAGCAGGTAATTGATGAAACCAACGATCTTGTCATGCAAGAAGTGGTTAAAACAAAAAAAATGCTATTCATTCCGGACGTTTTTGCAGATAACCGGCCGAACCATACCGTTTGTACGAATTTTGGCATTAAGGGCATGTTTATGCTGCCGCTTGTGGCGATGGGCGAGGTATTGGGCACAGTAGCCATTGTTGAATTGCATAAAGAAAAAATGTCATTAGAAGATGCAGATATGCAATTGGCCCAATCGATTGCGGATGCAACAGCATCAACTTTATCGAATTTATTGTACATGGAAAAGCAGGAAATGATCATCGAAGAACGTACTTCAGAGATTCGCATTAAAAACAGCGAATTGGAGAAAGTGGTGTCGGAACTCGAAACTCTCAGCCGTGAAAAGATGCTGCTTTTGAATTCCGCTGGCGAAGGGATTTTCGGCATCGATTTGCAGGGAGAAATTACGTTTTGCAACCCGGCGAGTGCGGCCATGCTCGGTTATGATAAAGATGAATTGATCGGAAAATCCTATCGTGTCGTTTTCGATAAGGTTGAAAAAGATGATAATAATGCAACAATTTGCAAGAAGAACCAACAATTCATCAAAAAGACCGGCGAACGGTTTTATGTGGAATGCGATATTGCCGAGATCAAAGAAGGCAAGATGGTGCTCGGGGAAGTCGTGACGTTCAAAGACATCACCGAACGCAAACAGCTTGAAGAAGAAATCAGGTATTTGGCTTATTACGACAATTTGACGGATTTGCCGAATCGCGTCTTGTTGAACGATCGTTTGAACCTTGCACTTAACGAAGCGCGGCAGAAGGATGAGAAAATGGCCGTAATGTATTTGGATCTTGACCGCTTTAAGTTGATTAACGATAGCTATGGCCATAGCTATGGGGATTTATTGCTTAAAGAAGCGGCGGTGCGTTTGAAAACGAGCATCCCTTCGAATGCGATCATCTCAAGACAAGGCGGAGATGAGTTTACGATTATTTTGAAGGATGTTAAAAACCATAGAGATGTTCTAAGGGCTTTGGAACACGTCATGGGCGCATTCGCCGATCCGTTCTTATTAAAAGGCAACGAAATTTTCATCAAAACAAGCATAGGCATCAGCATGTTCCCGCAAGACGGAGATACAGCTGAAACACTTATCAAACATGCTGATGCAGCGATGTACAAATCGAAAGAAAAGTCCGGAACGCATTATCATTTCTTCGAAACTGAAATGAACCATCGTCATATGACGAGCATCAAGCTTGAAAATTCACTTTACAAAGCATTGCGCAATGAGGAATTGGAAGTGTACTACCAACCTCAAATTGATGGGGCAACGGAAGAAATTTTCGGTGCCGAAGCATTGCTTAGATGGAACCACCCAACGGAAGGCATGGTGTCGCCGGTAGACTTTATCCCGATTGCGGAAGAAACGGGATTGATCGTGCCGATTGGCCGCTGGGTTCTGGAAAATGCCTGCAAACAATTGAAGGAATGGCAAGATCACGGACATCCCGATATGAGCATATCGGTGAATTTATCGGGTCGCCAGTTTGAAGAAGACAATCTCGTGTCGATGATCGGCGAAATTTTGGAAGAATATCAACTTGCGCCTGAATACCTGCATATTGAATTGACCGAGAACCAAATCATTAAAAACAGCGCTGTGGCAGTCACCAAAATGAAAGAATTGAAAAAATTGGGCGTCCATATCGCAATTGACGATTTTGGAACAGGCTATTCATCGCTCGGCTATTTAAGAAGTTTCCCAATCGATTTTCTGAAAATCGACCGCTCGTTCATCAAAGATATTGTCCGAGATGACGACGATGCAGCCATCACCAATACCATTATCATGTTGGCTAAAAACTTGAATTTGCAAGTTATCGCAGAAGGCGTCGAAACAATCGAGCAGCTGGAATTCCTGAAATCGAAAAACTGTTTTATGATGCAAGGGTTTTATTTCAGCCGGCCGGTTAGGGCCCATGAACTTGCTGAGAAATATTTAGGACTATAGAGAGAAAAGCGAATCATAATTAGGGGGAAAAAAATGAAAGCAGTCCGATCGTCATTAGAGTATTTAAAAGGTATGGGAGTGACGCATGTATTCGGCATACCAGCCGGATCCGTCAACGCGTTTTTCAATGAATTATACGATATGCCAGAAATCACGTCTGTGGTGGCAAAGCATGAAGGGGCAGCTGGTTATATGGCAGCTTCCTATACGAAGTACTCCAATAAAATGAGTGTCTGCATCGGCAGCAGCGGACCGGGGGGAACGAACTTAGTTACCGGCGCAGCGAATGCGATGCGCGAACATTTGCCAGTGTTGTTTTTAACTGGAGCCGTTCCGGTCAGCACGATGGGGCTGAACGCATCACAAGAATTGGACGCGGATCCCGTGTTCAAGTCTGTAACGAAATACAGCGTAACGGTAACTGACGCAAAAGATTTGTTGAAGGAAATTGTCAAAGCAACAGAAATCGCGATTTCTGGTGTACCCGGACCGGTCCACGTTGCAATGCCAATCGATGTTCAACATGGCGACAATGGCACGCCTGAAATTCCTGCACCGCCTGTACGCAGCGCAATGGTACCGGACCTTGACGCAATCAAATTTGCGGCAAAAGAAATGGCTGAACGCAAAACGGGTTATATTTTTGCAGGGCAAGGCGCAGCCCGTTCTTCTGAACAGCTTGTTGAACTTGCGGAATTATTGGATTGGCCGATCATGGTCTCGCCTCAAGCGAAAAGCATCGTGAAGAGCAATCACCCCTTGTTGGCAGGTATTTTTGGATTTGCCGGTAGCGAGATGGCATCAAAGCTGATGAACGAAGGCGATGGAAAAACGTTGCTTGTTATCGGATCGAGCCTTGGTGAAACCGCAACGAATAATTACAACGCCAACATGACAAAAGATCGCTTCCTCGTACAAATGGATTTTGACGCTTCGGTATTTAATCGCAAATACGAAGTGGATGCACCTATTCTTGGAGATCTCCATTTGAGCTTGGCTTTCCTGATTGAAGAACTGAAAGCACTCGGTCTGACGCCGCGTCCAAAAGACGCACAACTTGATGCTGTCCCAGCAGCAGAATTAACCGAATACAGCACAAAAAATGTCTTGCTCAAACTACAAGAGTACTTGCCAGCGAAAACGCGTTACACAATCGATATTGGTGAGTTTATGGCATATGTCATTCATCACATGGACGTGTTGGATACAAGCACGTTTGACATCAATGTTCACTTCGGTGCGATGGGCAGCGGTTTGACTGCTGCAATCGGCTCGAAATTTGCAGAACCGGAGCGTCCGGTAGTGGCTGTAACAGGCGACGGTTGCTTCTTTATGCACGGCATGGAAATTCTGACAGCAAAAGAACATAAATTGCCGATTCTGTTTGTCGTCTTCAATAACGCGCGTCTTGGCATGGTCTATCATGGCCATTCGCTTCAATACAAACGCGTTCATGCATCGTTTGAACAAGAGCCGGTCGACATTTCGGCAATGGCAGCGGTGATGAACATTCCGAGTTTCCGCGTGAATTCGATGGACGACCTAAGCCAAGAAGTGTTAGATGGTTTGACGAACATGAATGGACCAGCTGTACTCGAAGTCGCACTTGTCGACAATAACACGCCGCCAATGGGCGACCGTGTGAAGTTCCTTTCTTCTTTTGGAAAATAAACTTTGTGAATAGGTGAACCCCCTCTTAGTGAAGAGGGGGTTTTTGTTTGTATTAAGAAAGCCTTGAAACCCGTATTTTCCGAAGCTTATCGCTCGCTTTCCGTGGGGCGGGAATCGAGCCTCCTCGTTCGCTTAGGCGAACTCCGGGGTCTCTCAAACCCGCTAGACCCACAGGAGTCGAGCAAACGCTTCTCCAAATACGTAGACTCTTCACTTATATTTTGTTGCAGTAATAAAATATAGTAGGTTACTACCTTATTCAACGCACTAAACTCCCCTCTTTTTAAAGAGGGGGTTTTTGTGTGTATTGAAAAGGCAGAAAAACCATTCCATTGATGACGAGTAAAGCGGCCAACCGATGTGCATTATTTCAGCGTTATGCGGGTAAGTACATAAAAAAGGAGTGGTGTGCACATGGCTTTTGATTACGACCTCGATTATGAAAATTTGGATTTGCGGAAGCAGCCGGAATTATACCGGGTAGGAAAAGGCGAGCAAGGCGTCTTGATGGTCGAGCCTTATAAAGGCGAGATTTTGCCGCATTGGCGTTTTAAGACGCCTGAAATTGCGCAGGAATCGTGCGATAAGATTTATGAAATGTTCGAAGAGTATCGCAAACAAGATGATTTTGTCGGCATGGACATGGCACGCAAATTCATCCAAATGGGTTACACCCGGGCAAGGCGCTATACGAATTACAAAGGAGGCCGCAAATACAATGAAGATGGAAGCATCAAAGAGCGGCAAATCGATCCGGAAAAAGCGAAATCCGCAGCCATCTTCAAGAAAAAATGGGACGAAATTCGCGAAGACGAAGACTACTTGAAACGCAAAAAAGAACATCAGAAAAAATACGGCTGAAGGCGGATGATTGCCTTCAGCCGTATTTTTGTTTGGGCATCCAGGGAGTTCGGGATGCCCGTTTAATATTAGAGAGGATTTTTATGAATGCTTGATAAACTCCGAGTAATGCTTGATAAACTCCCGCTAGTGCCTGATAACTGACGCGGAATGCATGTTAAATTGCTGCTACTGCCTGATAACGAAAAATGGCTGCTTGCGCTAAGGTTTTATTTTTAAAAATGGCTGTCTCCTTTTTGAAGTGCAGCAAAACCAGGGACGGGCTGGGAAACGGAACTTTTCACACGTTTAAGCTGTGCGACGATGATGATTGAAATGATGACGAGCAAGAACCACGAACTGATTTTGCCGATGTGAACGAGCGACCAGGCGGCTTGCTGGTCCGGGTATTGCCAGGCGCCGAAGAAGGTCGTAATGTTTTCGGCGATCCAGATGAAAAAGCCGATGAGCAAAAAAGACAAGATCAAGGGCATTTTGTAGACGGTGTGATGGATACGAAACGTGACAACCGTCCGGAAAAAGACGAGGAACAATAAGGCTTTCAAGCCCCAGCGAATGTCGTACGTAAAATGATGCGTAAAGAAGTTTGCATAAATCAAAAAGCTAAGAGAAATCGTGTAAAACGGCTTCGGCCAACCGTAAATTTGCAAGTCGAGTCGGCGCCATGCTTGGCAAATATAACTTGCGACACTTGCATACATAAAGCCGCTATACAGCGGCACGCCGAAGAACTTGCTATATGCTTCTTCAGGATATGCCCACGAACCCATATGCACTTTGTATAATTCGAGTGCGAGTCCGATTACGTGGAATACGCATATGACTTTGAATTCGTCCCAAGTCTCAAGTTTTGTCACCAGCATGAAAACTTGAGCTAGTATGCAGATGATCAAGATAAAGTCATAGCGCGGCAAAAAAGGAATTTCGATGAATTTGGAAATGGCAAGTGCTGCAAAAATGATGACGGGAAAAATACACGATAATGCTTGCAAATAACCGAAACGCAAAAAGTTCAGCATAGGTCCACCTCCGTTTTTCAGTTGTAGCCTTTGGAATAAGAACGATGAAAAGGATTGGAAAGTTTCTAAAACTAGGAAAAATTTGTTATTTATGATTGGAGAAAATGTAAATAATGAATCTTTATTCCTGATAATTACATTTAATTTTAGGTGCATAGGTTGATAGTATTTGGAAATTTATTCGATTATTATTAATGATAGCTAATATTTATACACAATTGAAAATTGGAGGAAATATAATGAAAAGAACAGTAAGTGGTTTATTGGCAGTGAGTCTGCTCGCAACAACACCTTTTTCTTCAGTCCTGGCAGTATCTCCGAAAACTACATATGTCAACGCGCTTGAAGAGCAGGACGGCAGCAAATTCAACGCAGAGAATTACGATTTCACTAAGTTCTCAAAGATCGGCGCAGAGCTTGAACGCATCAACAAATCGTCCAACCGCATCAAAGTGGAAGTGCAAGGCGAGTCGGCTGATGGCAATCCGTTGTATGTCGTGACCATTGCCGATCCGAAATTAGGCGGCAAGTTTGGCCAAAATCAGGCATTGCGCAAGCAGATGTTCAAAAATCCTGGCAAAGCGCAAGACTGGATTGCCAAAAATCCCGACTTTAAAGTGCCAATTATGATCAATGGTTCAATCCACGGCACGGAGTTTGTCGGCAGTGACGCCGTGCTTCAATTGATCGAGCGCTTCGCGACGCAAACGGATGCGCAGACGCAAGAAATTCTTGCGAGCAATATTCTGGTATTCAACGTTGTCGCCAACCCGGACGGCCGCATTGACGCCACACGATTTAACGGCGAAGGCATTGATTTGAACCGTGATTTCGTGACGCAATCTCAACCGGAAACGAAGCATACCGTCGACTTGATTACGGAATGGAATCCGATGGTGTTTCTTGACGCCCATGGCTATGTGAAGAATTTTGCGCCAAACAAACAAGGCTTGATCGAGCCGTGTACGCCTCCGCATAACCCGAACTACGAATACGATTTGTATAATAAGTGGGCATTCGGCGCAGCAGAAGCGATGGAAGCAGAAATCATGAGCAATAAAGGCGAGTACAAAGGGGCGATTTACCAAGACATGACGGGTACCTATGTGCCGCAGCGCGACGACGAGGCAGGATGGGATGATTATCCGCCAATCTTCACCCCGATGTATGCGATGTATCACGGTGCATACGGCCACACACTTGAAGCGCCAACCAATGATGAAGATGGTGTGAAATGGACATACGATGCAGTGATGGGTGCATTGCAATATGCAACGGACAATAAAAATGAAATGATTGCGGACCAAATTGAAATCTTTAAACGCGGCATCGACTTTGATCATCCGTTCCACGCAGACGGATTTTTCCCGGAAGCATACGTATTGCCAGTCGATGAAAAAGATCCGACGGTGACGGAAAAAGCGGTCAACCACCTGATTACAAATGACATCGAAGTGGTCAAAGCGACGAAAGACTTTATTGCCGAAGGAAAAACGTATAAAAAAGGTTCCTATATCGTGAAAATGGACCAAGCGAAAGCAGGTCTTGCGAATACATTCCTATGGGACGGCGAGGACATTACTGAAGATACGCCATCGATGTACGACATTTCTGCATGGAGCCTACCGGAACTTTGGGGCTTCGATGCATTCGCCGTCAATAAAAATTTCAACGTAATCGCGACAAAAGTCAACGAAGTAAGAGGGCAAGGTTCGGTGACGGGCAAAGGTCCGTTCGTCATTCCAAACTCTTCTGTCAAAGCGGTGGAATTGGTCAACACTTTGCTTGCTGAAGGTGTTTCTGTTAAACGCAGTGAGAGCGGGGATTTCTACGTGAACGCTCCAGCCAATTCAATTGCGTCGGCGGTGAAGGCATCCGGTTTGCAGGTGAAAAGCGGAGTTGTACCGGCTGATGCCAAAGCGATTTCTTCTGTTAAAGTCGCCATCCTGGAAGACGGCGGCATGAGCAAAGTACAATCACACGCTGGTATGAACTTAGCGCTTGAACGCTTAGGATTCAATGTTACGGAATTATCGCCAATGGAAGTAGCGGAAGCGGGCCTTAACGGCTTTGACGCATTCGTCTACAACGGCACACAAAACTTGATCTCCACAAATTTAAGCGCTGCAAACAAAGAATTCGGATTGCAGAATGCGGCGCAATTGCAGCAATTCAAAACGAATATCACTTCATTTGTCGCTAACGGCGGCAAATACATCGCAGCGGGAGCAGGCGCATCGATTGCCACAAAAGCACTTGGCTTGACGCAAGCGACTGTGAAAACCGGCGGCGGCAATAGCAACGGGATTGTTTCTGTCGACTATGACGGCACGGGCATCACTGCTGGCTATGGCCAAGACGATATCGGCTTCGTCTACCGCCCCGCGTGGTACACGGATGTTGAAAAAGATGAAGTCCAAGCATCATACGACGACAGCGACTTCTTCATGGCCGGCCACTGGAAAGGAAGCGAAGCGGCATCTGGACAGCCAGTCATCATCCGTGAAAACGACAAAGACGTAACGCTGATCGGACTCGAGCCAGGATTCCGCGACCATACGGATTACCTGTTCCGCTTGATCTCAAACGCGCTTTATACAAAATAAAACTTGGAAAGCCCTCAGCTGGTTGCTGAGGGCTTTTCTTTGTTTGGGTGAAGTTCGTGGAGAGCTGTTTTTTCATAGTGCCTGATAAACTCCCGCTAGTGCCTAATAAAAATGGAATAGTGCATGATAACTTCTCCCTACTGCACGATAACGAAAAATTTTTGTCTGTTAAAATCGAGTTAGTGCATGATAACGAGAAAGCCTTCTTTCCAACACCTGAGCTGAATGCATTTCGCTCAGGCGAAATGCGCTCTTTCTTTGAGAGGAGCCGTTCGCCAGGCGCGAACGGCTTTTCCATTATTTGCTCTTGAATTTAGAACTTGGATCAATATTTTGACGACTGACTGATAAACTCCCGCTAATGCCTGATAAAAGTGGAATAGTGCATGATAAATTTTCCCTAATGCATGATAACGAAAATTATTTGTCTGTTAAAATCGAGTTACTGCCTGATAACGACGAAACCGGTCGCATGTTGAACAGAAAAGAGACCTCAGCTCGTTGCTGAGGTCTCTCAGACTGTAGACAAAAGGCAAGGCGACTCATATGAGTCGACCTTGCCTTTTGTCATTTCACGAAGGATAAGAGTAAAGTCAGTTTGCCTTCGGCCTGATTCATGCTATTTCCGTTTCAAACCATGTCCAGCGGGCCATCTTTTTCAGGTTCATGGCAG
>JBFEIJ010000017.1:0-36947 GCA_041553775.1 Planococcus sp. (in: firmicutes) | reverse complement strand
TATCGGTTCCTTGGTTGGCATTCTAATACTCATCCTCTTGACTTGTTTGTGTTCAATCTTTTATCTAGTTGGTCCGAACAAGGGACCAATTTTTTTTAAGCAAACACGCATTGGACGGCATGGTGAATTCTTTCAAATTTACAAATTTAGATCTATGGTGCCGAATGCTGAAGAAATATTAAAAAAAGATGAACTATTATACAAAAAATATACTTCTAATAATTTCAAGATAGATGTCAAAGACGATCCGAGAATCACTTCTTTTGGTCGCTTTATACGGAAAACTAGTTTAGATGAGATACCCCAGTTTTTGAATGTGCTAAAAGGTGAAATGAGCCTAGTTGGACCACGTCCAGTCGTAGAATCAGAAATTGAAGAATATCTTGAGAAGAAAAATTTACTTCTTTCTGTAAAACCTGGAATGACGGGGTATTGGCAAATCTGTGGTCGAAGTGATTGCAAATATCCAGAACGTGCAGAACTGGAACTGCATTACATTAATCATCAGTCAATTTGGTTTGATATTGAGATCTTATGTAAAACAGTGATGCTTGTACTAAAAAGAAAAGGCGCATACTAAAGCAGATTGATATGGGGGGGGGACCATATGAAGAATGTATTACTAGTAGGTGAATCATATAGTGGTGGTGTAAAAACTTATATCGATACAATAATGCGTAGTCAGGACCAAGTTTCACATATTCATTTTCAAGCGCTTGTTAGTTCCAAAAGATTAGAAAATGGAGAAGAAATTGATGGGGATTATTTGTTAGAGGATAATTTATCATTTGGAAAATCACCTTTGAAATTATTTGTCGCTTTGAAGACGCTCGATCGAGTGGTAAAAGAAAAGAATATTAACGTTATTCATGTGAATAGCACATTTGCAGGAGTAGTGATGTATCTCTATTCTTTTTGGAATCATAAAGTCTTTTACATTTATACGCCTCATGGTTATTTTTCATTTAAAAACATGGCTAAAACAAAAAAAGCAGCTGTACGGTTTATTGAAAAGAGAATTAATAATGCTTCAAATCTGATTATTCATGTGTCTCCTAGTGAAGAAAAGGAAGCTATTGAAAATAAACTTACAACGGCTAAGAAATCACTTGTTGTGTTAAATGGTTCGACAGATCCGGAAGTGAAATTTCAGTGGAAGAAAAAAGATGTTTTCACTATTGTGAATTTGGCTAGGGTGGACGACCCAAAAAATCCATTTGAATTCATCGAAATTGCTCAGAAGATTTTGGAGACGAATCTAAATGTACAATTTATCTGGGCTGGCAACGGAAGATATCTCGAGCAGTCACGGGAAAAGGTAAGAGCCTGTGGTCAGGAAGATAAAATCAAATTCGTCGGATTTTCAACCGCTAAAGGAAAAATTTTAGAACAGTCGGATTTGTATTTTTCTACATCTCAATACGAAGGATTGCCTTTTGGAGTTGTGGAAGCAATGTCCTATAAACTACCGCTTCTTTTGACGGATATCATCGGGCACAAGGACTTAATCGAAGGGAACGATAACGGATTACTGTTCAAAAGTAAGGAAGACTATGCGATCTATGACTTTGTGCAAAATCTTATTCACAACCAAGAAAAGTGGGAATCGTTGTCGGCGGCTTCATATCGAATTTTTAATGAAAGATTTAACACGAAGCAAATGTTAAAGAAACTGGTTAATGTTTATCAAAATGTTTAAACAATATTTGGGGCACAATGTATTTCGCCGAGGAAATAAGTTAATTCAATAGCTAGGAGGCTGCAAAATGGATGAAAGGCTAGAGGTGCGTGAAATACTTCACTTGTTAAAAAAACGATCGGGAATGATTCTGTTAATTGTTTTAGCATCAGTAATATTAGCAGGTGGAATTTCCTATTATGTCATGTCTCCAGTGTATCAAAGCTCAACTCAAATTCTGGTAAGTCGAGATATAGCGGGAGAAGAAGGTTTAACTGACAAAAGCGTTCAAGCAGACTTACAGTTGGTAAGCACATACAGGGAGCTCATTGAAAGTCCAGTAATAATGGGGAAAGTTATAGAGCAGCTCAGAATAAATAAAACTGTTGAGGAATTGAAAAAACAATTCACAGTTATCTCAAATGCAGAATCGCAACTTATTGAAATATATGTTGCCGATACGAACCAACAAAAAGCTGTAGATATCGCTAATACGACGGCCCTCATATTTCAAGAAGAAGTTGAAAGTATATTGAAAGTGAACAATGTTAAGATTCTTTTTCCTGCAGCAGTAACGGAAAACAAAGATCCGATATCTCCAAGTCCAATGTTGAATATGGCGGTAGGTGCAGTACTGGGATTGATAACAGGTGCAATTTTAGCAATTCTATTGTCTTATCTAGATACAACAATTAGAAGCGAGCGTGATGTAGAAAAATATCTCGAAGTACCTGTGCTGGCAGTAATTTCATCAATGAATGAAAGCTTAGATGATAGCGGCATGGAGAAAGTTGTTTTACAGGAAAAGGAGGCTTGATGCAGCATGTTAAAAAAGAATAACATATCGAGTGATATCAAGAAAAAACTGGTTGTTCTTGCCGCACCCCAATCTCCTGAATCTGAACAATTTCGAAGGCTTCGTACCAATATCAATTTCTCTTCTTTGGCACAGAACGTTCAATCACTTGTGATAACTTCTGCGATTGCATTCGAAGGTAAATCATGGATAGCTGCTAATCTGGCTGTCATGTATGCCCGAGAAGGCAAAAAGGTATTACTTGTAGATACCGATCTGAGAAAACCATCAGCTCATAAGACATTCAATATTTATAACGGTTGGGGGATGTCTGGTGTATTGGCTGGCGAAACTAAAGTGGAAACAGCAATCAACAAAACCTTTATTGAGCATTTAGATTTGTTGAGTGGTGGACCGATTCCAAACAATCCATCGGAATTACTTGCTTCTAAATATATGGATAACTTTATGGAATATACAAAAGAAAAATATGACATTGTCATATACGATTCACCACCTTTGTTAACGGTAGTTGACGGCCAGATTTTAACGAATAAATGCGATGCTAGTCTACTCGTCATCAATTCAGGCAGGACGGATAGACAGGATGCTCTCAAAGCAAAAGAAGTAATAGCCTTGTCAAATGGTAAATTGATAGGCGTTATATTAAATAATATTTAATCAGAAATAAAACATTGCTAAAAACTCGCAAACAAAACAGCAGTGATAAGAAACAAAAACCTATTGAATTTCAAATGATTATATAAAAGCTGGACTTCGAATATAAAGATGAATGGATAAAGGGGCGAGTGTTAATGACGGAATTAAATAAGAAAGTGAGCATAGTAATCCCCACATATAACAGAGCAGAATTATTGATGGCTGCATTAAAAAGCCTGCAAAATCAAAGCTATCAAAATCTCGAAATCATTATTGTGGATGATTGTTCAACCGATGCAACAGCGGAAGCGGTAAAGCGATTAGGTGATGATCGAATCGTCTACATTAAACATAAAGTCAATAAGGGTGGAGCGGAAGCAAGAAATACAGGCATCCAACATGCCACGGGCGATTATATCGGGTTTCTAGATTCGGATGATGAGTGGCTTCCGGATAAAACAAAAAGACAACTGGATATAATTTCCGAAAATCCAGAAGCTGGCGTAATTTACACCGGTATGAAGGTTTATACGGATGGTCATTTAGTGAAAGAAACCATTCCGAAATATAGAGGGAATCTTCTATCAAAGCTGCTTGAATCAAATTGTATTTATACGACTTCTTCGATTTTAGTGAAAAAAGAATTACTAGAGCAAATAGGCGGTTTCGATGTTTCTCTTCCAAGTTGTCAGGATTGGGATTTATATATTCGGTTGGCACAAATTAGCCATTTTGATTTTGTTGAAGATTCATTAGTTTTATATAACCAACATTCTGGTGATCGAATATCGACAAATCAGAAAGCTGTAATCGAGGGTCATTTGAAAATACATGAACTGTATAAAGATCTTGCGAAAGTAATGGGGGAGAATGTATATCAAAAATTCAGTTTCAAGATAGCCCGGGCCTTGTTTAGAGTAGGGATCATCAGCCAGGACAAAAAAATGGTAACCGTTTCAAGACGGATTTTAGTAGATGGATTAGCAAAAACGCCGTCTACAAAAACAAATGTCTTTTTGTATGCATCGACATATGTAAATTTGAAATTTCTGCGCTATCTTCATACGCAGTATGACCTTTACAATGCAGGTTATTACTCAAGAAGACAGCAAAGTAAAACTGACAGAAGCGAAATAGTTTGATTATAGGGAGGAATTTGAATGAAGAAAAAAGTGACGAAAGCGATTATTCCAGCTGCCGGATTAGGAACGAGGTTCTTGCCTTTAACCAAGGCGATGCCAAAAGAAATGCTTCCCATTTTTGATAAGCCGACCATTCAATACATTGTAGAAGAAGCGATTGCAGCCGGCATTGAAGATATCATTATCGTCACTGGCAAAGGCAAGCGTGCGATTGAAGATCATTTTGACAATAATTTTGAACTCGAAGACAATTTGATGAAAAAGGGGAAATACGATCTTTTGGAAAAGGTTCGGACCTCCTCCAAAATCGAATTGCATTATATCCGTCAAAAAGAGCCTAAAGGATTAGGTCACGCTGTATGGACGGCGCGGAAATTTATCGGCAATGAACCATTCGCTGTGTTGCTCGGTGACGACATTGTGCGTTCAGAAAAACCGTGCCTAAAGCAATTAATCGACCAATACAATGAATTGCAATCATCTATCATCGGGGTTCAAGCGGTGACTGAAGAGCAAACTCAACGATACGGCATTATTGATCCATTTTCCCAAAACGGACGTTGCTACCAAGTCAGCAATTTCATCGAAAAGCCGATGTTGGGTACAGCTCCGTCAAACCTCGCTATTATGGGACGGTATATTTTGACACCTGAGATTTTTCAGTTTTTGGAAAAGCAGGAAATAGGGGCAGGTGGAGAAATTCAGTTGACGGATGCAATTCAATCGTTAAATAAAATTCAAAATGTCTTTGCCTACAACTTTGAAGGTAAGCGATATGACGTCGGGGATATGCTTGGATTTATCCAAACGACAATTGAATTTGCCTTGAATAATAAAGAACTTGGCAGTGAAGTAGAGGAAATGATGATTGAATTATTAAAAGAGAAAGCGATGTTGAAAATTCGTTAAGATAGGGGGAGTGGAGATGAAGATTTCTGTAATAGGCACAGGATACGTCGGTTTAGTAACGGGCGTTACATTATCGGAAATCGGTCATGATGTTGCGTGCATCGATATTGATAAACAGAAAATAGAAAAGTTAAAAAAAGCCATTTCCCCTATATACGAACCGGGGTTAAGTGACATGATGGCCCGCAATCTTTTAGCAAAACGCTTAACATTTACTGATAGTCACTATGAGGGATTGGCGGGTGCAGATGTTATCTATATCGCAGTAGGTACACCAGAAAACGAAGACGGATCTGTAAACCTGCAATATGTTAAACAAGCCGCACTAGATATTGCAACTCACGTTACAAAAAATATGATAGTGGTGCTGAAAAGTACGGTTCCTGTTGGGACGAATCATCAAATTCGGGAATTAATCAGATCTACAGTAGACCTACGTTTTGATGTTGAAATTGTTTCAAATCCGGAATTCTTAAAAGAAGGTTCTGCCATAGATGATACGTTCCATGGAGATAGAATTGTGATTGGTTCTGATAGCAAGGATGCGGCGTTAACCATTGCTGAAATCAATCGACCGTTTGGAGTACCGTTATATCAGACAGATATCCGTAGTGCTGAGATGATCAAGTATGCATCTAATGCATTTTTAGCAACCAAGATCAGTTTTATCAATGAAATTTCCAATATTTGCGAAATGGTGGGTGCAAACGTTGAGAATGTCGCTGCTGGAATGGGAATGGATCAGCGAATTGGCCACCAATTCTTGAAAGCGGGCATTGGATATGGAGGTTCTTGTTTTCCGAAAGATACGAAAGCGCTCATTCAAATTGCTGGCAATGTCGATTACGATTTTGAATTGCTGAAAGGTGTCGTCAATGTCAATCGAAAACAACAAATGCTGTTAATTGATAAGTTGTAAAGGTGTATGGCATCCGTACAAGGTAAACGCATCGCGGTTTTAGGTCTTGCGTTTAAACCGAATACTGACGACATGCGAGAAGCGGCATCAATTTTGATTACCAATGAGCTGATTAAAGAAGGAGCTCAAGTAGTTGCTTACGATCCAATCGCAACGGAAAAAGCCAAAGTCTTACTGCATCCGGATGTGCGCTATGCCGATACTGTTGAGGAAGCGCTGGAAGACAGCGAAGCTGCTTTAATATTGACGGAATGGGGAGAAATCCGAAATATGGATTTGCAGTGGGTTCGCAAAATGAAGCGGCCGCTCATCATCGATGGTCGAAATTGTTTTGCTTTGGATGTGATGCAAGAAAATGAGATTGAATATTATTCAGTTGGCAGACCTTCTTTAACCCATGCTAAAGAGTCGGCATATGTAAAAGTGAATTGATACTGATCGATTTTCAAAGGGAGGAAAAAGATGACGAAACGGATAGCGGTAAGGTATATGGCTTTACCGGCGATAGAAAAGGGCATTAGTGGATTCTATGAGTATCCGGAGGATAAAAATTGTGTGGAACCTAAAAAATTATATGAAAACTATGGATGTCATACAATCGGCGATGAACTCGATATGTTAGCATTACTCGTCGGGTTCAAACCACGATCAAAATTTGCGCAGAAACATGGGAATAATAACCTGAATGCTTACGGAGAAAAATTATCAGCGTATGTAAAAGAGACCTTGGAAACGAATGGCTTGGGTTGGATGATTAATGGCGATATGGTTCATTTTTATTCCCCACCTGGAGAGTTTGTGCTATGGCCAAAATCTAAGTATGGAAATGACTAATTTTCTTGATAGGCACATCTGGTGTTTTAAAGAAACCCAAACATCCACCGAATTGACATGATCGAAACCGTTACCGATTTTCCGGAACGGTTTTTTGTTTGCCTATTTTACTGTTTCAACTGATTTGAATTAAATGAACGAATTTTCAATCTAAAATAAAGGCTTTCCCTTCAATTTGTTTTACACTAGAGATAACAGAAATTCGGGAGGTGGCAGCAATGGAAATGGTGGCAGCACTCATCGGCGGCATTGGCTTGTTTGTTCTCGGCATGCAGATGATGACACGGGCGTTACGCGAGCTGGCCGGCGAGTTCATCACAGACTGGATGAACCGCATCGCAGGCGGAACGACGCGTGCCATTTTTTCCGGTGCTCTCATCACCGCCATTATCCAATCGTCAACGGCCGTAACGCTTTTGACAATCGGTTTTGTCAGTGCAGGTTTGCTGCCGTTTCGGCAATCGATCGGTGTCATTATGGGCGCGAACATCGGCAGTACGAGTACGGGGTGGCTCGTGTCGATCATCGGTTTTAAAGTGGATTTGCTCGCCTGGGCGCTGCCGATTGTTGGTATCGGGGCGCTAGCGCAGGCGATTCTCTCGAAACGGCCTGCCGCGTATGGGACGGTCGTTGCGGGGTTCGGTCTTTTGTTCCTAGGTGTCGGTGTGCTGCAAACGGGGATGGCAGAATTGCAGACAGCGGTATCGTTTGAAGGAATGACGAATATCTTTTTATTGGTCGCAGTTGGTACATTGATGACAATCATCATGCAATCGTCATCGGTTGCGGTGGCGACGACATTGACGGCGTTGTTCTCTGGAGTCATCGGGTTTGAGCAAGCGGTTTATTTGGTGATCGGTCAGAACATCGGGACGACGTTGACGGCTGTACTTGCAGCGATTGGGGCAGGTACTTCCGCCAAACGGGCGGGGTTGACACATGTGCTGTTTAATTTAGGGACGGCAGTTCTTGCTTTACTACTAGCACCTCTCTTAATGTGGGCGACGCGCGGTTTGACGACGGCCTTTTTCGGTACATTCGAGGCGGCAATCGGCATCGCCGTTTTTCATACACTTTTTAACCTACTTGGGGTTCTCGTCTTTGCAGCGGTGCTGCCATGGTTTGTCCGACTGATCGAGTGGTTGGTGCCAAATAAAGGCGATCCACTGCTGCATCATTTGGATGCGTCGGTAGCGGGCATTCCGGAAGTCGCGCTTGAAGCGGCGCAGCGCACCATCCAATTAATCCTTGCTAAATTGTTTGGGCTCTCACGCGAACTGCTTGCAGGTGGGGATGTGGAAGCAGCGCAAATCGTACATCTCCACAATGCTGCGATGCAAGTGCGCAAGTTCCTGGCGAAAATCGAAACGATGTCACCGGATGTATTCAATCGCCATGTGCAAATTTTGCATGCGCTTGACCATATCGATCGCTTGTTGCAAGTTCTTGGTCAACCTGCCGCAAAAGGCGCGGACCGTTTTCATCCGGGTCTAGCTGAACGCTGGCTGCCTTTGATGGAAAATGCCGCGGAACAAATTCTCGATGACGATTCCTTACCAGCGTTAACGATGGAGCTCGGTGAAGCGTCAGCTGCTATGGCGAAACACCGTAAAGTCCGGCGTGATGAATATTTTGTGCGCGCGGCGAAATCCGGTCAGGAATTGGATCTTGTTTTGAAGAAAGTTGATGCACTTTTGTGGTACGACGGTATGCTATATCATTTCTGGCGAGCGGTGGCACGGTTGGAGGATTGAGCATGTATCAGTGAAATTTTCCCTTGTCCGTGCGTGAAAGATGATTTAACGGAAGCGGACGCGGGGTATGTATAAAAGTAGGGTTTCAGGAACGAGAGAACAACCAAAGAAATGTTCGATTTTATTCATCCTCTACCAACCCTTGAATCAGGAATAATAAAAGCATGTGCGTTACGATAAGGAAAGCGTTACATAAAGGAAAGGGTGTCTATAGATGAACTATAATTTCGATGAATTCGTAAATAGAAAAGGTACATATTCGTTAAAATGGGACGGCGGCGACATCGTGAAGCAGTTCGGTCTTACCGAACGTTTTGATGAAGATACGATTCCGCTATTCACCGCCGATATGGATTTGCCGGTGCCGCAGCCGTTGATCAACGCGTTGCATAAAACAGTCGACCACCGGATATTCGGCTATTCAGTGTTCCCGGATGAATACTACGAAGCAATTCAGCATTGGTTCAATAAGCGCCATAATTGGCAAATCGAGCGGGAAGAAATTGTGTTCAGTCCTGGTACCGTGCATGCGTTAAACGTCGCAGTCAAAGCATTGACTAAGCCGGGTGATGGTGTGATCATCCAGCGCCCCGTCTACCCACCTTTCACGTCATCTGTAGAAGGCAATGACCGGAAAGTCGTCAATAATGCATTGATAGCCGATGCCGATAATTATTACACGATCGATTTCGAGGATTTTGAGAATAAAGCGAAGCAAGAAGACAACACGATGTTCATCCTCTGCAACCCGCATAACCCGACCGGGCGCGTGTTCACGGAAGAAGAACTTGTGAAAATGGCGGACATTTGCCGTCGTCACAACGTAGTCATTATCGCCGATGAAATTCACGGCGATTTGGTGCGCAAAGGACAGACTTTCCAACCGATGGCGAAACTTGTAGAAGATGACAGTCATATCATCACATTGACGGCCATCAATAAAACCTTTAACCTTGCCGGCTTGCATTGCACAAATGCGGTCATCACCGATGAAACACTGCGTGAAAAGTTCAGCACAGAAATGGGATTTCAGCTATCAACGCCGTTCACGATTTCAGCATTGATTTCGGTTTACAATGACGGCGATGAATGGCTCGAACAATTGAAAGATTATATCGATGGCACGATGCAGTTCACAATGGACTTTCTTGCCGAACACATGCCGAAAGTGAAAACCTCTATTCCGGAAGGCACGTATATTATGTGGCTTGATTTCAGCGGCTATGGCATATCAGCTGACGAAATCCATGACCGCATCTACAACAAGGCGAACGTAGTTCTAGAAGATGGCAAGATGTTCGGCGAAGAAGGCGAAATGTATCAGCGCATTTGCATTCCTTCTCCGAGGCCATTGATCAAAGAAGCATTAGAGCGTATTGCAAAGGAATTTGAAGACTTGAAGTGATGGGTTGAATCGATACAAGGTGCGACAAAAGATAGAAAAGAGCCGGAATGGGGTCCACGTTCACCGTGATCCATTCGGGTTTTTTATCGCAAAAGGAGCGAATACTATGGAGAAAACGACTTTTACAATAGAAGAAACAACAATTGAAGAAATCCAACAAGCGTTTGCAGCGAAAGAATTGACGTCTGTGGAATTGGTGCAATTGTATTTGGACCGCATTGAACAAATCGACAAAAACGGACCGAAAATCAATTCGGTGTTGTCGGTCAATCCCGATGCTCTGCAAATCGCAGAAGAACTGGATGCGATGCGCGGCCAAGAAGGGCAGGGGCCGTTATACGGCATCCCGGTGTTGGTGAAAGACAATATCGACACAACTGATAACATGCCGACGACTGCTGGAACGCTCGCGTTGAAGGAAAATTACGCAATGGTCGATTCCTATGTCGCGGCGCAATTGCGAGCGGCCGGGGCAATCATTCTTGGAAAAGCGAATTTGAGCGAATGGGCGTATTTCATGTCGGAAAACGGCATCAGCGGCTATAGCACAATCGGCGGACAAGTACTGAATCCTTATGGCGTCGGCACGTTTGAAGCAGGCCGAGTTGGGGGTTCGAGCTCTGGCACAGGTGCAGCGATTGCGGCGAATTTGGCGGCAGTCGGCATCGGGACGGAGACGTCTGGATCGATTCTCAGCCCAGCGAGCGCAAATTCGATTGTCGGCATCAAACCGACCGTCGGCTTGATCAGCCGGACAGGCATTATCCCGATCTCTGAAAGCCAGGATACGGCAGGACCGATGGCGCGCACTGTGACAGATGCGGCAATTTTGCTAGGTGTTCTAACTGGACTTGATAAAGAAGATATAAAGACACTTGAAAGCGATGGACGTGCATTGAAAGATTACACGCCTTATCTGCAAAAAGATGCGCTTCGAGGCGCGCGGATCGGTGTTGACCGAACATTTATGAGCGATGTGGATTCCGAACAGCGGAAAGTGATGGAAACGGCGATGGCGGACTTGGAAGCGCAAGGGGCTATTCTTGTGGACATCGTCATGCCGCGTCCTGAATTCGAGTCGGACGTCTTATGGTACGAATTTAAACGCGGAGTCGACAAGTATTTGAGCAATACACCGGAAACAGTACAAGTGAAGTCGCTTGCTGACGTAATAGCATTCAACAAGGAAGATGCGGATACGCGCATGAAGTTCGGGCAAGTGGAGCTGGAAAAAGCACAAGCGCTCACAAGCAATCCGGCTGATTCGCGTTACGTAGAACACCGCGAAACCGATATCCGTCAATCGACGGTAGAAGGCATTGATGCTGTTATGGCGGAACATCAGTTGGATGCGTTATTGTTCGAGAACAATAACGGCGCAGCGATGCCGGCAAAAGCGGGTTATCCTTCCATCACGGTACCGGCGGGCTACACGAAAAAAGGTTTGCCGGTCGGCGTTACGTTCAGCGGCATGGCTTGGAGCGAAGCGAAGTTAATCAGCTTTGCGTATGCTTATGAGCAGGCGACAAAACGTCGTATTGCACCGGTTATTGAATAGTTTTTATTTGAAACAGCCAATCTCGTGAAGTGAGATTGGCTGTTTTTTGATAATTAAAAGACTAAGAGTTTAACCAATTGGGAAAAGGGAATCGTAAAGATGACGAGCTTAAAACAAGAGGAGGAGATGGAAAAGCGGAAGAGTTTTCATTTGGAAATTGCCTTTATTGACCGAATTTATCTTTTGGCTGAAAAAAGACAAAAGTCGAAGGGAAGTAAGAAATCGATTGCAGGATTTGAGGATTCGCAGATTGTTTACTTTTAAAGGAGGAAAAAATGATGAAAGTCAAAGAACTTATGACAGCTGATGTGGAAGTATGTACGGTGGATACGCCAATTCTTGAAGTGGCAGCGCAAATGCGCACGCTTAATGTCGGTTCCATACCGGTTACAGAGAATGGTGAACTATCCGGCATCATTACGGATCGCGATATTGTCACGCGCGGTGTGGCCGATCAATTATCGCTGGATACACCAGTAGGAAAAATCCTCTCGAAACAAATGATTACGGGCACACCGGATATGGACATTGAAGAGGCAACCGAATTGATGTCGTCAAAACAAATTCGCCGTTTGCCGATCGTTGAAAATAACCGCTTGGTCGGCATTGTATCACTTGGCGATATTGCAGTGAAAAATTCATCGAATCATCTTGCAGGAGAAGCGATTGAAGATATTTCGAAACCAGCTGAATATAATTGATTGGATAAAATAAGTGATAGCTGTTCTGGAGAAATCCGGAGCAGCTATTTTTATTGACTTTATTCAACTAGAACTTGGGTGCTAAAAAAGAGTATCGCAATGGTAAAATGAACATAAAACGACCATTAAAGAAAAGGCAGGTGCGATTATGGACGGCAGACAAGATTTGGTATTGCAATTAGAGGAATTTGAACATGCTTTCGGCATCCGGCTGCTCGATCAAAACGGTTTTGTCTTCAGCGATAGCCGCTTCAAGGACATTCCGGCAATCGGGGAAGTGCGGACGCTCATCGGCACGTTGACGCATATTTTCGGCAATTTCAACCGGGTGACGTATAGCCGGAACTTCCAATGTGTGTGGGACCATCACGCACGACCGGACGCTTTCGGCAAATTCATGGCAGATTTGTTTGCCACCCATAATCCGGATGGTTGGGACGGCTTTAGCGCATTTTTGGAAAAGAAAGAAGCGAAAGCGGATGAAGATCCGCTCGAAGGGCTGCCATTTTAAAAGTCTTGAAAGCAGGATATTTCGTGCCGATATGGAATTAGGATAGAAGGCTTACGAAAATTCGCTTTTAAGGAGAGGACATAGATGGCATTTGGCTCCAAGAAAAGTAAATACGCACTCCAAGCAGCAACCGCAAAAAAGATAAAAAGGCTTGGGGAAGAAGTCACATTCAGCGAACGGCCGGATCGAACGTTCAATGTAAAAGCATTCGGCGCAAAAGGCAATGGCCAAGACGACGATTGGCGTGCGCTGCAGCAGGCGATTGCGTTCGCATACAACAAGCAAGGCGGCGGTACGCTGTTTTTCCCGCCCGGGCTTTACCGCATTAGCGAACCGCTCGAAGTGCCGGAAGTGGAAAGCGATGCACAAGCGATAGTGTCGTGGGTCGGCTATAGCGACCAGACGACCATCATTGCTCCGTCCAAACCGATGGACTACCTCGTGCGGATGCGAGGCGGCAACGGCGGCATCAAAGGCATCGCATTTATGGGCTCCGATCCTGGCAATGGCTACGCGCAAAATGCCAAAGTGTGCATGGTGGCGAGCAATATCCAAAACAAAATCTTTTCTAACGTGACGTTCAGTTGGGGTATCGTACACGGATTGCAGATTTTAGAAGACGGCAATAATAACCTATGCGTGTTCGATCAATCATGCAAATTCGAACAAAACGGCAAAGTGCTAAAAGGCACTGACGCAAGCGGCTCCGGCAATGAAATCACGTTTTCCAGCTTTAAGCCGGAATCCAGTAACGTATTCGTTGGCGCATTTTTGAAAGTTGGTTCCGGTCCAGGCTCCGTTTACCACGTCGAAGGCGTATCAGCGAGAGGCATCAAAGTGTCGCCAAAATTGAAAAAAGATTTTCGTGCCGGCACCGAATATCAAATGCATATCGGTTCCGGCCTGCAAATCGATCGCGGCAGCGACAATAATGTCTACGGCATTTACGATTGCCATTTTGTCGGCAATGCAGGTGCGGGTCTTGTTCAGCGCGGCTTATACGGCCACAATATCCAAGGCGGCAATTTTGACGCGAACGGCATCGCGGGCATCCACATTGGCAGCGGCTCCGTCAACATGACGCCTTCATACTCCAATACGGTTCACCATTCGTATTTTGAAGCGAACGGCTACGCCAACATTATTTTGGATTATCCGTCCGGTTTAACGATCATCGATCCCTTATTGTCCGAACCTTCGGATGGGGTGGGAAGCGGTGTCGACTCGATCACGTCGCTGCGTAATTTTTCTTTCGATTATGCGACCACAAGCATCATTTACAACGGTCAAACTTATCAATACGTGCTCGCCACAAACGGCAGTTTTGCGTTTGGTGCTGAAACCGGACCGCGCATTTACGTCAACCAACCGAAAAATCCTGTGGGCCCCGCTGTGATCCGCCTGCCCACACCGCCTGCGCACGACTTCGGCGAAGAGCTTGAAATATTTGTTGAAGACAGCGGGGGATTGCCGGTGCAGCTCGTGTCCGATTTCACGGATGTCAATAAAGTCAGCGGACGCATCGGTATTCAAGCGCCTGCGGGCATCGGTTATAAAATCACCGCTTTTTACAGCAAACGCCATAACTCCTGGATGGTATCGCATACGACGCCGCTCGGTTCGCAATAACATAAAACCCGGAACGAACCTATACAGGCTCGTTCCGGGTTTTGTCGTTTAAGATTTTATTTGAAACGTTTGAAGCTGTGGAATTTTGGTCCCCAGTAAACGTCGTTCAAGCTTTTGACTTCCGCTTTCGCTCCGCCAGAATGCACGAACTGGTTGTTGCCGATGTAGATGCCTAAGTGAGAAATCCCTGGACGGTACGTGTTGGCGAAAAACACCAAGTCGCCAGGTTGAGGGTTTGTCACCGTCACCGTATTTGCAAATTGCGTCAATGTTGTACGTGAAATCGAGATGCCGTTTTGCTTGAATACATATTGGCTGAATCCGCTGCAATCAAATCCTGCAGTTGTCGTTCCGCCAAAGCGGTAAGGTGTGCCGACAAGCGACAATGCCGTTTGAACAATTGCTGAAGAAGAATAATCATTGGATGCTTTTTGAACTGTCGCTGCTTTCGTAGAAGTTGATACTTTTGATAGTAAAGAGCCTGCGATCCAACCTGTTTTGCCGTTCGCGGAAATTTTGTACCACGTGGATGAGCCAACTTTTTTCGAAGCTGAGACTTTTACCGTCGTGCCTTTTTTCGCGAGTGTGACAATTTTATTATTCGTGCCTGCATTCGAGCGGACGTTTGAATTGTATTTCGTTTTGTACGTGCCTGAAACGGATGTAACGGCTGGTTTTGCAACGGCTTTTGTAGCGGAAGAAGCAGTCGTTTTTGTTAGCAACGAACCTGAAATCCAACCTGTTTTGCCGTTTGCGGAAATTTTATACCAAGTCGATGAGCCAACTTTTTTTGAAGCTGAGACTTTTACCGTCGTGCCTTTTTTCGCGAGTGTGACAATTTTGTTGCTCGTGCCAGCATTTGAACGGACGTTTGAATTGTATTTCGTTTTGTACGTGCCAGAGGCAGTAGAAGATTTCGCTGGCGCTGCTTTTGCTGTTGTTTTCGGTGCAAGCAATGTACTCAAGACCCATCCGGACTTGCCGCTGACGTTTACTTTGTACCATGTTTGGCTGCCGACTTTCTTTTGATGAGTTGCAGAAGCAGAAGCGCCTTTTTTAGCAACCATGACGACTTTGTTTTTCGTGCCAGCATCTAGACGTACGTTAGTGTTGTATTTGAAGTGATACGATCCCGATTTGGCAGAAGCAGAACTTGTCGCCACTTCAATAATATTTTGTGAAGATACAGCCAATTCGGCAAGCGCGTCATTTTGGTAATCCATATATGTATAAGTTTCGTTGAATAAAGAATTTACTGGAGTAATGTTTGACAATTCTTCTGAATGGGTATTATTTGGTAGACTTGATAATAGTAAAGCACTAGCTGATATGATCGTTAACACCGTTCTTCTCATTAGTATTCCCCTATCTCTGTATGTATTTACAATATTTGATAATTATTTATTGCTCTTATTAAACTATAGGCAACTTGGGCTGACATAACAATGTCAGTTTGTTTGCGGTTTTATTACGTTTGTGTAACAGCTGTGTAATATTTCCTTGTTATAAGCGTGGATTTCTTACTTATAACTAGGTTGAAGGTCATTAATTCTTTAGAATAATGTTGCTGATCCTCTGGTAATTAAATTGGGCAAATTGAAAATTCTAATCATAAAAAATGGATAAAACACAAAAGCCTCGCAGATGCGAGGCTTTTTAATTAGGTTAAAATTTATTTGTAAAAAATAGTAAGTTTAAAAGAGGGTTATGGATTATAATAAATGTATAACATTTTCTGCTTTTACTGCTAATTCATAAATTTTTCCCACTGGAATATTAGGTGGAGAAAGAAATTTTAATGAGGTATAATATAATAAATAATTTGGAATATTATTGTATTTGTATGAATTTTAGTTGATTTATGCTATGGCACTGACGAAATAGAAGTTTATTTGTATAGTAAAATATTTTTTATTAAGGAGAATGAAGAATGAACAAAAGATTATCAGCTTTATCTGCGTTATTGGTTTTTTTAACTGTAGTGAATCCGGTGTTTGCAGAAAGTAATAATGGAGCAGAGGATAAAGCTGGTAAGGCCGAGCAGGTCATTGTGAAATTAAAAGGCAATGCGACCGGCAGTATAAAAAGTTCAGAAGTGCTTAGCAGCGGGGAGTCGGGAGCCGATCACGTCATAACAATTCAAGTACCGACTAATGAATCAGTCGACGACTTTATCGAAGATCTTGAAAAAAGAAGTGACGTGGAAAGTGTCGAGCCGGATCATTTGGTTCGCTTATCCTATACACCGAACGACCCAGATGTGGCCGCTAAGCAATACCATCATCAAAACATTGAAACAAAAAAAGCCTGGGATAAATCGAAAGGCGCATCAGATGTGGTGGTGGCCATAATAGATGATGGCATTGATATGAGGCATCCCGACTTAAAAAATCAAGTCATCTACCCGTTTGACACGGTCAAAGAAACGGCTGCCTCGCTGCCGATAGGCGAACATGGCACACATGTGGCAGGAATTATTGGCAGCACGATGGATAATAATATTGGTGGAGCTGGAATAGCGCCTAATACGAAAATCATGCCGATCAACGTATTCGATGGAAGCTTAGCTTACACGTCGGATATCATCCAAGCCATTTACTATGCGGTGGAAAAAGGTGCGGATATCATCAATTTGAGTTTGGGAAGCTATGTGTATAACGCATCATTTAATGACGCGATTCAATTTGCTCACAAAAGTGGAGTGGTGATTGTTGCAGCTGCAGGAAATGAAGGGGTATCTACCGCGTATTATCCCGCGTCTTATCCAAATGTCATTTCCGTGGGTTCAACAACTTCAAAAGAAGTAAAATCTTCCTTTTCCAATTACGGTGAGTATCTCGATATAGTGGCACCTGGAAGTTCGGTGTATTCCACGTTACCCAATAACGGTTACGGCATGATGAGTGGAACATCGATGGCCTCTCCAATAGTTGCAGGTGTAGCGGCGCTTGTTATGGCAGCTGAACCTGCGTTGTCCAACGTAGAAATTGAAAACAGGTTGTTTACGACAGCGGATGATTTAGGGAACATTGGCAAAGATCCATCCTATGGTAATGGTCGAGTCAATGCGCGAAAAGCGTTGAAAATAGATTTTCTCCCAGCACCTTATGTGTTAGCCGTATATGATTACTCAACAAGCGTTTCAGGAACAACGGAAGCAAATGCAGCCATTGTAATAAAAAATGGGTTTAGTGAGATTGCTTCGGGCATTGCTAATGCGGAAGGAAAATTTAAGATAGGCATCCCTCAACAAAGTGCAGGCCAAAAGCTATTTATTACAAGTACGAACACAATTGGAACTGTAAGCAACGCTGCTGAACTAATCGTTAAAGATGGCACCAAGCCAGCTGCGCCAATTGTACGTGCCGTCTCGGATAAAGCAATTACCGTTACTGGAAATGCCGAAGCGAACGCGAAAGTTGTTGCTGTTGCAGGAAGCAAAAAGCTGGGGGAATCGGTTGCTACTAAAGGCGTCTTTGCAATCGACATTGCCAAACAAGTAGCAGGGACGATCATTTCTGTATATGCAGTAGATGCAGCTGGCAATAAAAGCGTCAGTTCGTCCATAACCGTTATCGATAAAACCGCACCGGCTGTTCCAACGGTAAACGCAGTAGGGGACAATTCGGGTGCGATTACCGGAAAAGCAGAAACGAACGCGCAAATTACTGCTTTTATCGGCAATCAAAAATTAGGCGAGGTCATTGCAGAAAATGGCGTGTTTTCGATGCCAATCGCTAAACAACGAGCGGGAACTCCAATCCTTGTATATGCAATCGATGCAGCTGGCAATAAAAGTGCAGGAAAAACGATCAAAGTGGTCGATAAAACTGCGCCTAGTATACCCGTCGTTCAAGAAATAAGCGATAAAACCTCCGTTATTAAAGGAAAAGCAGAAGCAAACTCAAAAGTATTTGCTTATAATGGAAGTAAGAAAATAGGCGAAGCTATTGCAAAGAATGGCTCGTTTGGCATTAATGTGGTAAAACAAAAATCGGCTTCTTCAATTAAGGTTTATGCAGTAGATGCAGCAGGCAATAAAAGCGGCAGTAACACAATCAAAGTACTGGATAAGATGCCCCCAGCAATACCGAGCATTAACGCTCTCTCAACTAGTTCAACTTCTATTACCGGTAAAGCAAGCACCAACTCACGAGTTTATGCATATGTCGGCAAGAAAAAGCTTGGCGAAGCCATTGCGAAAAACGGTGCTTATTCGATTAAAATCGCAAAGCAAAAAACAGGAACACTGATTTATGTTTATGCAGAAGATGCTGCGAAAAACAAAAGTGCTAATAAGGCAGTCAAAGTTACTGGCACTTCCAAGGTGACCGGAAAATATCAGGCTTCAGTGAATTTGAATCTTCGTTCCGGCTCTTCAGTCAAGTACAAAGCAATTGGCATTATTCCAAAAGGGAAGACCGTTGAATGTATAGCTAAAAGCGGTAATTGGTATAAAGTGAAGTATGGAGCGAAAACTGGATGGGTCAGCTCCTATTATTTACAGAAATACGCAACTGTCACGCCACAAAATTTTTCAGCCTATAACGTCATCAACCCTCACACAAAGGCATTTTCGTTAAACCGAAAAAGCTTGAAGCGGTCATATGCATTGAAAAATACAACTTTCGGATTCAACAAAGGTGTTATGACTTATACAGGGACATTTAAAATTGAATTTTTACTCGGCAGTTTGACTAATGAAGAAATTATTGCTGCTAGAAAAATTTAAAAGAGCGGCACGAAAAAATCAATGATCCGCAACACTGAATCGAAAAGATTTTGTGTTGCGGATTTTTTTCTCACAAATACCGCTAAAGATTTCATGAAAATTCTTTCGTAGACATTAACTATTACATGAAACATGCCGATATAGTAATTGATGGTCTACATAGGTGAGAAAATCAAAAACGAATAGACAGGAGATTCACATGACAACATTAGATGTGATGAAAAATCCGCAGAAGTCTTCAAGCGCAGACGAATTGGTCAAACTGATCGAGCGGTTGGACGGCGCTGACAAAGTCGTTGTGCAAGAAGCGTTGCAAGAAATGCGCGAGATGCAAGGGCAATTGGATGCTGCTGAGGGACGCTTTCAAGAAATGGAAGTGTTTTTCCGCAATTGGGCGGAGAGTTTCGACAGCATGCTAACGGCTCCGGTGAATATCGATAATCACGAGCAATTGAAGATCCGGTTCACGGCCTTGCGCAATTCGGCCCGAAACTTGGTGGGAAGCTGCCAGAAGAAAGTCAGCGATTTTATTACTTTGCGTTAAGCACTTTGACAAGGCTTTCAGGAATGCATTTCCTGAGAGCCTTGTTTTGAATAAATTCTCATAATTATCCACATTTTTTTGATATATATTCATGCTACAATAGCGGTAGATTGCGTAGTGAACTGCGCAACGATGGAGGATGCTCATGCAAGATACGAGAGAGTTGGAAAAGCGAATTCAAGAAATGATGAGCTTATTAGAAGCGTTTAAACAATTAAATTCCAATATTGAAATTGAAGATGTGTTTCAAGACATCTTGCAGCAAATGGTCAATGTGCTGAACGCGGAAGCGGGTACGCTGTGGGTGCTCGATCCGGCGCGTGACGTGATCAAAGCTGTCGCGGCGCACGGCGAGTCGGCGTCGAAGATTCTCCATTTCGAGATGGCGGCAGGCGAGGGCATTGTCGGGCAAGTGATTACGAGCGGCGTCGAGCAATTGATCGGCGAAGCTTCGGAAAATCCGTATTGGGCGAAGTGGGTTGATTCGTCGAGCGGCTTTGTGACGAAGTCGATGATTACCGTACCGCTTGCTGCGAAAGGCAACGTGCTCGGCGCGTTGCAATTATTGAATAAAAATGGCGACGGACTGTTTTCCGAACAAGACATGCGCATTGCGTTAGCGCTTGCGAGTCAGTCGGCGCTGGCGTTGCACAATAGCCAGATGTTTGACGAAGTGTCGCGTATGCTGATCAGCATGATCCGCACGCTGGCGAAAATTCTGGATGCGCGCGATCCGTACACGGCGGGCCATTCCGAACGCGTTGCGCAATATGCGCGGGCGATTGCCCAGCGCATCGGCATGGAAGCGGCCGAATGCGAAGAATTGTATAAAGCGGCGCTCCTTCACGATATCGGGAAAATCGGCATTGTGGATGATGTGCTGCGCAAACCGACACGATTGACGCAAGAGGAATATACCGACATTAAATTGCACACCGTTATTGGCGCTGACATCTTGTCCAATATGGAACCGAAACCGGCGATGCGTAAAGCGGTTGCCACGGCAAGGTCGCATCACGAGAGGCTCGACGGCTCGGGGTATCCGGATGCGCTAAAAGGCGAAGACATTCCGTTGTTCGCCCGCATTGTCGGTGTCGCAGATGCGTTTGACGCGATGACGACGACGCGCTCTTATAGCGTCGGCATGCCGCTGAAAGAGGCGGCGGAAGAATTGGTCCGCTGCAAAGACCGTTTATTCGATGCGCGCTTAGTGGATGCTTTTATTGAAATTTTAGAGGAAAGTGATTACCAAATCGGCGAAGGATTTGGTGACAATAAAACAGGGGACACGCTATGACTACATTTGAATATTTGGTGATTGGCCATTTAATCGGAGACTTTTTATTCCAGACGAGCTGGATGGCGAAATACAAAGCGACGCGCTGGCTGCCGTTATTAACTCATGTCACGATTTATACTTTAGTCGTGGGCTTGATGGGCGTTATAGCGGGCGGTTTATCGGCAGCGGCGATTGTCTTAATTTTTGTCAGCCACATCTTTTTGGACCGCAGAACGTTTGTCGCTTTTTGGGTCAAACATGTGCAAACTGTCAAAAACAATGAACAGCCGTGGCTGTTGATCATGGCGGATCAGATTTTTCACATTATCGTGTTGGCCATCGCCATCGCGTTATCTTAGGAGACACATATGAAATTTAAAGCACGGACTTATATTGTTGAAAAAGAATACCCTGTGTCAAAAGAAACCGCGTGGCGCTTGTTTGCGGACAATAATCGCATGAACAATTACCTCGGGATTTTCCCGGTCGTCTTCAGCGATGCGGTGCAAGAAAAACAAGGTGTCTTTTTCCGCCACGCCTCTGCAAAAGCGCTCGGGTTCGTCCCGGTCAGCTGGCAGGAATATCCGTTCGAATGGCAGGAGTATGAAAGCTATAGCGTGGAGCGAAAGTATTTGGATGGCCCGTTAAAGCATTTTAGGTTCCACATCGAATTTCTAGAGGGCGCGTCAGGCAATCCGGACCGAACGACGGTGCGCGTGACCGGCGTTTTCATGCCGCGCAACCCACTTGGCATTGCGGCAATTGCGTTAGTCGGTGGCCCGTCATTTAAGAAAACACCGGAATATATGGACGGGTTCTTGCGAATGGGGGAGCAAAAAACATTTCAAGCACCGCAAAAATCGACGAATCACAAAGTGAATATGGACGAATTGGATCGACTCGCAGGCATCTTAAGAACATATCCGGTTGATGAGACGTTTGTGGGTTTGCTAGTACGTTATTTGGTGGAGCAGTCTGAACACGACGTGGCGCATATCGAAACTTACGCAGTTGCTGAGTTATGGGGCGAAGATCCGGATGAAGTGCTGCGGGTGTTATTGTACGGAGCAAAAGCAGGCATGTTGAACCTTTCGTGGAATTTAATGTGCCCGAATTGCCGGGTATCGAAAGAACAAGTCGGATCGCTCGGGCAATTGCAATCGGCATTCCATTGCGATTTATGCGACGTTGTCTACGATGCGAATTTCGATCAATACGTCGAGCTGCATTTCTCGGTGCATCCGTCGATCCGAAAAGCGTACGCCGAAGTTTTTTGCGTCGGCGCACCGATGATCACACCGCACATCAAAGTGCAAAAAGTGATCAAGCACGGCGAAACGATAGAAATTAAAGTTCCTTCTATAGAGGCGCAACTGCGCTTGCGGGTGTTGCAGGCGAATGCGGTGGCGTATGTTTTGCATTCTAATACGCCACGTGAAATTTCTTATGACGGAGTGAACTGGTCGACTGATTCGATTGCGTCTTCAACTATTCACATTAGCAATAAAAGCGATGCGGACATCGTCATCGCAATCGAAGAAGCGGCGTGGAAAAAAGAAACAGTCACCGCGGCAAAAGTGACGGCGTTGCAGGAATTCCGTGACTTGTTTTCATCGGAAGTGTTGTCGCCCGGCCAAAACATCAGCATCGGACACGTCACGATATTATTCACCGACTTGGTCGGTTCTACTTCGCTTTATGAAACGGTCGGCGATTCGAGTGCGTACGGTCAAGTGCGCAACCATTTTGACTTTTTGACCGAACGCATCGCGCGGAATTCCGGCAGCATCGTTAAGACGATCGGCGATGCGGTCATGGCAGTGTTTCACGTACCGGCGGACGGCTTGAACGCGGCGCTTGAAATTCAGCGGGACATCGCCGAATTCAATAGCACTGCGAACGAAGACTTCGAATTACGCGTCGGGCTGTACACCGGACCGGCAATTGCCGTCAATTCGAACGGACGGCTCGATTATTTTGGCCGTACCGTCAATATAGCTGCGCGGATTCAAGCGCAAGGGCATGGCGGTGACGTCGTGTTCGGTCAGGAATACGTCGAACAAGCGCAATTGAAGAGTTTATTGAATAACGCGCACCTCGATTGTGAGCGCTTCTCGGCCAAGTTAAAAGGCATCGAAGTCGATATGGAATTGGTTCGCGTGACAAGTAAAAAAGTGCTCGTGCAGACGACTGCCGGGTGAAACGAAAGGAAGTTGAAGATGAAAATTCACACAACGCAATTTGGAGAAATCGAATTCGCGGACGAATCGGTCATTTTTTTTGAAAAAGGCATTCCCGGCTTTGAAGACATGAAGGAGTATGCATTGATTCCGGCAGATGCATCGGACGCATCGCCATTCTTTTTCCTGCAGTCAACCGAATCGGCCGAACTGAGCTTTTTCCTCGTCGATCCATTCGCGTTTTTCCCGGACTTTGACGTGAAATTGGAGCAGCTGACAGCTGAACGCATTGGCCTCGAAGATCCGTCAGAGGCGATTGTCCTTACGACGATCACGACCGGTACCGACATGAAAGACGCCACGACGAATTTGAAAGCGCCAATCATCATCAATAATTACAAGCGCCGCGGCATGCAAATCGTGCTGGACAACAAAAGCTACGGCATCAAACAGCCTTTATTCCAAGCAAGCGCAAGGCAGGTGTAAGAGATGCTCGTACTCGGACGCAAAAAAGGCGAATCGATCGTCATCGACGACAACATCGAAATCACGGTCACGGCAATTGAAGGCGAAAGCGTGAAGCTCGGCATCTCAGCACCGAAGCACATCACGATTCACCGGAAAGAAGTGTATTTGGAAATTCAAGAAGAAAACAAGCGGGCAAAATCGAATGTGATCAACTTGAGCGATTTTTTGAATATGAAGAAGTGAGAGAAGAGAGTTGAGGATCAAGCCTGCGGGTTTGGTTCTTTTTTTGTGCGGTTTTGCAGTAGAAGCAAGTAGTGAAAAAGTTTTTAGAAAAATTTTCAAAAATCGCTAAACATTTTAGTTTAGTTACCGATATAAATTATGTAAGAAAGTTCAAACGGATTTGAACCCTTGCAAAAAACAAAAAACATTACACGGAGGTAATACACAATGATTATCAATCACAATATCGCAGCATTAAACACACACCGCCAAATGGGCTCAGCTCAAAGTGCACAAATGAGCAGCATGGAGAAATTGTCTTCAGGACTTCGCATCAACAGCGCAAAGGATGACGCAGCTGGTCTTTCAATTTCTGAGAAAATGCGCGGACAGATTCGTGGATTGGAGCAAGCCTCTCGTAACTCACAAGATGCGATCTCACTTATCCAAACGACTGAAGGTGCTTTAAATGAAACACATGATATTCTTCAACGTATGCGTGAATTGTCAGTACAAAGTTCCACTGATACAAACACCGATGATGATCGTACAGAACTTCAGAAAGAGCTTGCTCAACTACAAACTGAAATCACAAGAATTAGTGAACAAACAGAGTTTAACACTAAGACACTTATGAACGGAGACCTTGGTGTTAAAGTAACAGGAGCCTTAACGAATACTACTTATGCTGCAAATGTAAAAATTTCTGATCCTGGTGCCCTTGCAGATGCTGATATATTCACTATTAATCAGCAAGTAACACATGGCGCGGAATCTGGAGTTGGCGCAGGTGATGGTGCGTTTCAAGATATTGATTACAATATTGATCTAGGTGGAGGAAACACTGGGACAGTAACATTCACAAAAGCGGAAATTGATGCTGGTACTTTATCGAAAGAGATTACAATCAACGGAACAACATTGGAAGTAGGGGTTAACAGTGCTTCTGCCCTATCTGCTTCAACAGCAAATGGTGCAGCAGCTGCTACTACTAATGATGTACTAACAGTAGATGATGATTCTCTTAAATTCCACATTGGAGCAAACGCTGGTCAAAGCATTAAGTTAGCTGTTGGCGACATGAGTGCTGCTGGACTGGGTGTTGATGGAGTAAACATTTCTACTCAAGCAGGTGGGGACAGTGCGATTGCGACGATTGACAACGCCATCAAATCTGTTTCTCAAGAGCGTTCTAAATTAGGGGCTGTTCAAAACCGTCTAGAGCACACAATCAACAACTTGAATACATCTTCTGAAAACCTAACAGCAGCGGAATCACGTATCCGTGACGTCGATATGGCGAAAGAAATGATGAACCAAACAAGAAACTCAATTCTTGCACAAGCATCACAAGCAATGCTGGCTCAATCCAATCAAATGACTCAATCAGTTTTACAATTGTTGAGATAATTGATTTTAGGGCGTCTAACCGGGTAACGGGTTAGAGTATAACTGGGTGAATTGCTGGAACTTCCTAAAGCTTCATCAACCACAGCGTAGCTGGAAACGGCAGGCGTCAAGGTTTGAAAATGATGAAGATGACACAATGGATAATCAGCAGCCAAGCTCCTGTGAGGAAACTCTGGAGAAGGTTCAACGACTAGGATAGACCGTCTAAGGCGCAAGCTATGGCGATGAAATCCGTAGGGTGGCAAGCGCCATTCGAAGTGCCCAGCCCCTCTAAGTAGAGGGTGAAGATATAGTCTATTCTATGATCGAAAGACATAGTGGCAAAGCAAGCCAACCAAGCACCACAACAAGTTCTACAATTACTACGTTAATCTTACGAAAATGGGAGCCTAGCAATAGGCTCTTTTTTCTATAAGGGGGACAACAAATGGATATCGGCGCTTTATCAATGGCACTCAGCCAGATGAATGTCCGGCAAGAAGCTAATGTGTCGTTGATGAAAAAGACTTTGGATCAATCGGAGACGAATAGTGCACAAGTTGTGAAAATGTTGGAGCAGTCCGTGCAGCCGCATCTCGGTGGTTCGGTGGATTTAAAAGGGTAATAAAGATTTAAATGCATGAGAAATGGCCATGGAAGTTTCTATGGCCTATTTACTATTTATTACTTTCTTAGATCTTGCCATTTATATACGACAGACCAATAACTGCGTCCTAAAGTTTCTGCAATTTCCTTATCCGTATGACCAAGGCTTTTCATGTGAAAAATTTGACTGTACTCTTCTTCGGTATAATTTTTATTTCGATCTGAAGAGCTGGCGATCACACAATAGTCAGGATGAGAAATTCGATATTTTTCAATTTCTAGTAGAAATCTAAAATCCCAATTCGTTTTGTAAAACATGGATGGACAATCTGCACAACTTGAGAAAACGACATGAAGAAATTTTAATGTCTCAGAAACTTTCGTTGTTTTCAAGACATAACCGAATCCGTCTTTTCGTTTGTTTATTTTCAATTCGATTTGGTAAGTTATGAATATATGCTGTTGCAATTTGAGCAAATCTTCATGTGAGAAACATTGTAGATAAAGATAGATATGAGGAGTTAAATAAATAATCTTTTTAAGATGATTTTTTTGAACGCTGATTGATAGAGAGCCATCATCCATGTAAAGAGTCGCTAGAAACAATGGCGTTGTACATAATTGTAACATGTTGTCAGCCATGATTTTATTGCGGTCATCATTATAGAAGTAAGTATACATCTCAGTTAGCAAAGGCAATGAAGGCGAGAGAAGACACGTATGGGCGTTATTAAAATAGAGATTTGAAGGCAAAAGATTAAGCTTCCATTTTCGGTAATCCAATTGTCGGGGGCTGAAGTGTTCTCGGTAGCTATTGTTTTTCCGGCGTGAACCGGGGTAAAGTTTAGTGATTTCACCGTCTCCTAAAATACTCGCTATAAGCACATTTTGTTGAGTGATAGACAGAGAAGTTAATTCCACGTACATTCCTCCCACAAATTATTCATTAATTTGATTATAATTCGCCTCCATCCAATCAGTAAAATTCGCTTCAGTTTAATTTATCCTACATTTTTTTAACATTGCCACAATTATCCTATTCTTTTTCTCAAATAATTACGTATAATGAAATCACAGAGAACAATGAAAAGGTGGGGACCGACCGATGTTCAATCCGATTTCGTCCAGTTTGCTTCAATACATGAATGCTTCACAAGCGATGCCTGGTTCTAGCCAAGAGGGAAGTTCACCGCTCGGGGGCATGGGTAGTGATAATTCTTTGTTTATAATGATCATGAGCGCGGCGATGCAAAGCATGCAGCAGGCGCCACCGGAAGTACCGCTTAATCAAAATCCGTTTGCGAATCAAATGGGCATGCCGTTTATGCCAATCCAAGTGATTATTCAGCCGTATCAACCGCAAGCAATGACTTCGCAAACCGCTTCTGTTTTTCCGATTGATACTGCAGAAGTGCCGACAAGCGCGGCGGATAAAAGCGGATTCGGATTTAAGCCGGTTCAGTTTTTGAAATTAGAGAACACGCTTGAAGGCAAATTGAGCGGCGCGGCAAATCATTTCATCAACGCTGGGAAGAAATACGATATTGATCCGAGTTTGCTTTCGGCAATCGCGATTCACGAAACCGGCAACGGCTCTTCACGCGCGGCGAATGAAAAGAATAACGTCGCAGGCATGATGGGGAAAAACGGTCTTCGCAGTTATGAGTCAGTTGAAGACAGCATTTTCGACATGGCCCGCAATTTGCGGAAGAATTACTTAAACCAAGGCAAAGATTCGATTGCCGCTATCGGTGCAAAGTATGCGCCAGTTGGAGCGGCAAACGATCCGACCGGGCTTAATAATCACTGGACAAAAGGCGTCAGCCGACAATTCAATAATTTAACGTGATGATAAAGCCGATTCTTTGTGAATCGGTTTATTTTTTTTGTAAATGCCTATTAAAAAACTTGGCAGTTATGCCGATAACATAGCTATAGACGATTGAAGACCAAGGGGAGAATGGACGATGGAAATCAAAAATACGCCTGACGTATATGTTTCGCTTCAAATAAAAGCGGCAGCTGCTATTCCGAATAAGATGGAAGTGCCTGTAGAAAAAAATGAAACAATTCCAGCTGAACCCATCACTAAAGAAAAGCTGGTTGAAAAAGTAGACAGCATGAATGATTTCCTCGAACCGACTAACACTTCAATCAAATTTAATTTTCATGAAGAGCTTGGCGAATTTTACGTTCAAGTCATCGATGCGTTTACCGACGAAGTGCTGAAAGAAATCCCAAATAAAAAATTCCTGGACATGTACGCATCAATGGCGGAATTCGCAGGAATATTAATCGATAAGAAACTTTAAAACAAAGGAGTGAGTTTCATGCGCGTAGGCGGATTGGCTTCAGGAATCGATACGGATTCACTGGTTAAAGAAATGATGACCATTCAAAAAATGCCAATGGATAAATTGACGCAACAAAAAACGTGGATGGAATGGCAAAAAACTTCATACCGCGACACCAATTTGGCGTTTTCCAATTTACGTACATTGGCAAGCGAAATGCGTTTGCAAAGTTCATTCAACTCATACGCATCCAGTTCGTCGGCTTCAAATGTAGCGACTGCTGACACGACTGCGAACTCGGTGAGCGGGTCATATAGCGTGAAAGTGGAAAGCTTAGCGAGTGGAGCGAAAGTCCATTCAGCGAATACAATCAAGAAATTTGGAGACAATACAATATCAGCAAAATCGACGGATGTAATCGGAACAGCCGGCAACATCACGATAAAAGGGACTGGCATGAATGCTGTGGATATTGTGGTTGGAATCGCAGACACCGATACGTATGAAGGCGTTGCTAAAAAAATTCAGGAAGCGACAGCTGGAAAAATTCCTGAACTGCGTGCGAATTTTGATAACACGACATCTCGATTTTTCATGTCGACTAAAGGCATGGGAACCGATCAAAACTTCACAATGAATTTCAGTACGCCTGAACTAGCTAAGCAAGTCGTAAATGCCAAAGATGCGGATGACATTACCATTACAAATTTCAATACTTCCGGTGCGGCTGCAGGAGGGCACATGTCTTCTGCTGCGAACGGTAAGGTAACGTTTGACGGTATTACAGTCGATAATTTAACCGCGAACAAAACTACGATTAATGGGCTAACCATTAATCTGCGGGAACTCGGAGATACGACGATAACTGTCAGTACCGATTCAACAAAGACATTTGATAAAATCAAAGGCTTTGTTGAAAAATACAATGAAACAATTAAGGATCTTGAAAAGCAACTTGTCGAAAAGCGTTATCCGAATTTCCAACCGTTGTCTGCGGAGCAGAAAAAAGAACTGAGTGATAACGAAGTAGAGCTTTGGGAAGAAAAAGCACGAAGTGGGTTATTGCGTAATGATCCGATTTTACGCAATGCAATTCAAAACCTGAGAAACTCATTTATGAGCGAAGTGGAAGGGATTCCAGCGGGCAATATCAATTTACTATCGCAAATCGGCATCAATACAGGAAGCTATACTGAGGGCGGAAAATTATTCGTCGATGAAGATAAATTGAAAGAAGTATTGAAAAACAAACCGGATGAAGTCATGGCGTTGTTTACGAACCGTGTTGGCGATACAAATGTCGGTATCGGCAGTCTAGTTTACGAAACCTTGAATAAGACCATTAAAAGCTTAAGTGACAAGGCGGGAAGCCCGTCTAGTTTGGTGGACAATAGTTTGATCTCAAAAACCATCAAACGCATGGATGACGAAATCAGCCGCTGGCAAGATCGCCTCGGACGCATTGAAGACCGTTACTGGAAACAATTCACGGCAATGGAAAAAGCCATCAGTCAAATGAATTCACAAAGCACATGGCTGCAACAAACGCTAGGTGGCATGTAATGGCGGAACAGATATCACGTATTTCTACTTTGTACCAACTGTCCACAGAAATTTATGAAATAGCGGCCACACTCGATTCCAATATGGAACATAATAACGCAGAAGAATTAGAGACGCTGCCGGTTTTATTCGTCAAAAGGCAAGAAGCTATTGAAGAACTGGATCGCTCGATGAAAGAACCCGGATTCGAATGGACTGCGGAAGAACGCGAAATGGCTATTCGGTTAGCGGCACTGGATAAGAAGATGATGCCAATGCTAAACGGACTCCATCAAGCGTTTAAAATGCAGATGGAACGCATTAACCAAACGAAACAAATGTCAGTGAAATATAAAAATTCTTATCAAAATGCGTCGGTCGATGGCTCATTTTTTGATGCTAGGAAATAGGGGGAACAAACATGGTGACGATCAATCCGTATCAAACGTACCAACAAAACTCCGTGATGACGGCATCGCCGCAAGAGTTGACATTGATGTTGTATAACGGCTGCTTAAAATTTTTAAAAATGGCAAAAAAAGCGATGGCGGATAAAAATTTCGAAGAGAAAAATACGAACTTTATCAAGGCGCAAAACATCATCCAGGAATTCCGGTCGACTTTGGATCCGGAAGCGGCAATCTCAGCTGACCTGGAGCAATTATATGAGTACATATACAATTTAATGGTCACAGCCAATATGCAAAACGACTTAGCGGCTTTGGAAGAAGCGGAAGGGTACGTGCTGGAGCTTCGTGATACGTGGAAGCAAGCGATGAGCCAAGTGAAGAACGGATAATTGAAAACAACGTGTGAAATGAGGGTTTTGTGTGGATAAGACATCTTTGATAGGCATACTAATGGGGTTGCTCGTATTGGTTGGCGGAATGATTTTAAAAGGTTCCGATCCGGTAGCGCTGTATAACCCGGCCGCACTGGTCATCATTTTCGGCGGAACGGCTGCGTCCATCTTAATCGCGTTTCCAGGTGAGGAAGTGAAGAAAATCCCAAGCTTGTTCAAGGTGCTTTTCGGTGAAGTGAAAGTGATGCCGTTAAAGCAAATGATTCCGATGTTTACGGAATGGGCGATCATCGCCCGTAAAGGCGGCTTGTTGGCGCTTGAAGAGCGCGCGGAGCAGGTAGAGGACGCATTCTTGAAACGCGGCTTGACGATGGTCGTAGACGGTCAGTCAGCGGAGTATATCCGCGAGTTGATGGAAGAAGAAATTGCGGCGATGGAAGATCGCCATGAACTGGGCGCGAAAATTTTCTCGCAAGCCGGCACATATGCACCTACGCTTGGTGTACTAGGCGCAGTAATCGGACTTGTAGCTGCACTTGGTCACTTGGATGACGTTGAGTTGTTAGGAAAGTCGATTTCTGCAGCATTTATCGCGACGCTGTTCGGGATTTTCACAGGTTACGTGTTATGGCATCCATTTGCCAATAAGCTGAAACGGAAATCCGAACAAGAAGCGCGTATCAAGCAGATCATGTTAGAGGGCTTGCTGGCGGTGCAAGAAGGCTTGCCTGTCCGCACGATCGAAGAGAAATTATTGACGTACTTGCCGGCGAAAGACCGTGTCCTGAAAGTAGAGGACAAAGAAAAAGTAGGTGAGCAGGTTGAAGCGTAAACATAAACACGAGGAACACGTCGATGAGTCTTGGTTGATTCCATATGCGGATGTTCTCACGCTGCTGCTCGCATTGTTCATCGTGCTGTTTGCAGCGAGTGAAGTGAATATGGAAAAGTTCCAGGAGATTTCCGAATCGTTCAATCAGGAACTGCAAGGCGGCACCGGCGTGCTCAGTCAACAGGCGCCTGTTGAAACGCCTCAAGATACGTCGAAATTGGCTATTATCGAAGACGAAGAAGAGAAAATAAAAGAGCTTGTTGAAGAAGCACCGAAGACGCCGGGCGAAGACGAACAGGAAAAAGATTTCACGGAGTTATTCGAAATTCAACGAAAAATCGATGAGTATATTGAAAAAAATGGATTGTCGCCGCGTCTGAAAACGGAATTGACGGCGAAAGGCTTGTTGTTGACGATTACAGAAGGTGTGCTTTATGAGTCAGGAAGTGCTGATCTCACAAAGGAAGCAAAAGAAATCGCTGCGGAAATTGCCAAATTGCTCGTCACCGATTTGCCGCGCAAAATTTATATTGAAGGCCATACGGACAACGAACCGGTAGACGGCATCCGTTATCCGACCAATTGGGAGCTCAGTTCCGAACGGGCGATCAATTTTATGAAGCTTTTATTGGAAAACAAAAAATTGGACCCGCGTAAATTCAGCGGAACGGGCTACGGTGAATACCAGCCAGTCGCAACAAACGATACTCCAAAAGGCCGGGCTCAAAACCGCCGCGTGGAAGTTTTGATTTCTCCGCTCACAGTGGAAGATGAATAAAGATCGAGGTGCAGCATGAAAAAAATGAAATTGGTCATTATTATCGTCGTGGTGCTCGCGCTTGCAGGTGGCGGAGCATTCTTCTTTTTGAAAGAACCGAAAGAAGAAGGCGAGAAAAAACCATCAGCGGAAGAAATCTACGCACGAAGCATTGATACCGAAGTGATTACAACGAACTTGGGTTCAGCGGGAAATTACGCAGTCGTGCAATTCAATTTGTTGTTGAGCACTGAAAAAGCAAAAGAAGAAGCGGAAAAACGTTCGCCGGAAACAAAAGCGGCGATCATTTCGACCGTAGCAGGATTTTCAAAAGATGAATTGATCGGAACGGAAGGCATTAAAGCGCTAGAGGATGAGCTTTATGCGAAATTGAACGAAATCATACAAGACGGCAAAGTAGAGCGCGTGTTGGTGACGGAATTTAAATTGCAATAAACGCTAAACTTTTTATGAATCTTGCCGATATAATAAGTAGAGAGAATCAGGTGATTCAGATGACACTAGATCGCTTAACCAATTGCACCATATGCGGAAAATTGTATGCTAAGACATTTACCGATTATTGCATGGATTGTTATTTAGAAATTGAAGAAGATTTTAAGATTGCGGAAAGATTTTTAAGAGCTGAAGAAAATCGGAATGTGACACTTGAAGCGTTAAGCGAAGCGACGAACGTTTCTGCGAAGCGACTTTCAACGTTTATCCAGGACCGCCGTATCTACGCGGAGGACTTTCCAAACTTAGGCTATCCATGCGCACATTGTTCGACGATCATCAAACGGCAATTGCTATGTGTTCCGTGTTTCGACACTTTTTCTTCAGAGATGAACATTAGCTTGAAACAAGATAAACTAAGAGAAGAAATGAAATCGGGTTTCACTTCCCGGTTGAATGGCTATAAAGCAAACAAGTTTAAAAAATAAAAACAAGGCGGTGGCGGAATGCATATCGATAAAACGAACGGTTCAACGTTCATCAATTCCTATCAGAAGCAGATGAATGTAGCACCAGTGGAAAAGGCGAAGCCGATCCAACAGGAAGATCAAGTGCAGATTTCAAGCCGTGCTAAGGAAATGTACGATATGAAACCAGATGTAAGCACGGAGCGACAAGAAAAGATCAATGCGTTGAAAGCACAAATCCAGTCGGGTGAATACCAAGTCAATAGCCAAGAAGTGGCGGACAAAGTCTTTCAATTTTGGTTTGATAAATAAAGCGAGTTGAAAGTAGGAGGATGTCACATGCTAAACCGATTGGGCATCGCACTTGACGAACTGATCGATATACAAAAACAGCTGATCGAGTTTGCAGAGCATAAACGCGAACTGCTCATCGAACGCCGTGTGGATGAACTGAATGTGTTGGTGAGTGCAGAAGCGAAGCTGGTCAAACAATTGAACAGTATTGAAACTGAACGCGAACAAGTTGTGACGGCGTTAATGGCTGAGCACGGTGCGGACAGTTTTAACGGGTTGATTGCCGGATTAGATGATGAGTTGATGCAGCGCAAACTGCAAATACAGATCAACACCTTGCAGGATTTATTGCTCGAATTGCAAGCGAAAAATAAAATCAACGAGCGCTTGTTGCTTGATGCGATGAATTTCGTGCAGCACATGATCGACCAAGTGACAAAAACCAAGCAACAGCAATTCAATTACCAATCGCCCATGGGCGCGCAAAAACCACAAACGAGCAGCAAAGGCTTTTTCGATACAAAAGCTTAAGGCTTTAGGAGGCAGAGAAGAATGGTTTCGACATTTCACGGATTAGAACTCGGCAAGCGAAGTCTGGCAGCTGCGCAAACAAGCATCTCGACAACAGGCCATAATATTGCAAATGCGAATACGGCAGGCTATTCGCGCCAGCAAGCCAATCAAGTGTCAGCGGCGTCGCTGGACACGTGGGCAAGCGGCAGTGTCAACCCGAGTCAGCTCGGACAAGGCGTGCTAGTCGATTCCATTACCCGTGTACGTGACCGTTTTCTCGATGCTCAATTCCGTGAGCAAACTTCGAATGCTGCTGGATGGTCTGTGCGCCAGGAAACGATGGGACGCATTGAAGTGGCAATCGGCGAACCGAGCGAAACAGGACTTCGTGTATCGATGGACCAACTCGGCGCTGCTTGGCAGGATGTGGCGAACGACCCGTCGAGCGCATCTGCGCAAGCTGTTTTAAAAGAACGTGCACTGGCGTTCACAGAACTTGCTCAGTCGATGGACCGGTCTTTCGGCAACATCACAGCGGATTTAGAACTGCAGCAATCTGAAGCGGTTGATACCGCGAACGGTTACTTGAAAGAAATCGCTGAACTCAATCAAAGCATTTTGAAAAATGGCAGCAACGCCAATGACTTACTCGATAAACGAGATGTGTTGGTGGAAAAACTGTCTGTCTTGATGCCGATCAAAGTGACGCCGCAGAAAAACGGCATGGCGGACATCAGTTTGCAAAACGGCAAAGCGCTTGTCACAGGAATCTCGCAAGTTGATTCGGTTGCAGTCGGAGAAGATGTAGGCAGCGGAAAGATCGGCGGCATCGCGGAATCGTTGAATTTGGTTGACACGTATCAAAGCGAGTTATCGACAGTGGTGGAGAAATTCGCTGGAGCGAACGGCATGAACGGAACCGGTTCGTTGTTTGCAAGCGACACACCATTTACCGTGCAAAGCTTGAAAGTGAATCCGACAAAGCCTTATACGGCGCCGGCTACGTTTGAAGCAGATAGCAAACTTGCGCAAAGCGATTTCCGAGCATTGGTCAGCGGCATTGGTGCAAAAAGCCAAGCGATGATCAACGGATCGGCAAATGCGGAAGCAGCATTGATGGCAACCGACAATCGCCGTCAATCGGTAACCGGCATTTCAATCGATGAAGAAATGGCGAACTTGATTAAATTCCAGCACGCATATAGCGCAGCGGCGCGTTTCATCACAACGACCGATGAATTGCTGGATACGTTGATTAACCGAATGGGACGTTAATAAAACCGAGTGGAGGTAAATCAGGATGAGAGTCACACAACAAATGATGCATCAAAATTCGGTGCGCAACATGAACCAGAACTTAAGCCGTTTTGAAAAAACCAATTCGCAAGTGTCGACTGGCAAACTGATGGAGCGTCCATCGGATAACCCAAACGGCGTCAGTAAAGCGATGAACATCAAAAGCACGATTGCGGCGAATGAACAATACGCGCGCAACACCGACGAAGCAAAACTTTGGCTGAACGAAACCGATCAAACAATCAGCAGCATGACAAGTATGATGCAGCGCGTGCGCGAACTTGCGGTGCAAGGCAGCAACGGCACGTCAACGACGAGCGACCGAGAAGCAATGGCCGCAGAAATCGATCAGCTGACTGCGCAATTAAATCAATTTGCTGATGCGAAAGTCAACGGTCAGCCGTTGTTCGGAGCAGCAAAAAGTTTTACAATTGGCGACGGATTGAACATCAAAGCGAACGCAACTTCGGATGAAGTATTGGGCGACACCATCGCCGTACTTGGAAATTTGAGCGCGTCGTTAAGAGCGGGAACGGGCGTTGACCTTGGTGCCATCGATGGCGGCATGGACCGGATGTTGGCGGTGCAAGCAGAAATCGGAGCGCGCACGAACCGCGTCGAAGCAAACGAAACCCGCATGAAAGAACACACATTTGAAATTAGCAACGTTTTGTCCAAACTGGAAGATGTGGATTACGCCGAAGCGATCATCCGCTTGAAAAGCGAAGAAAGCATCTACCAAGCCAGCTTGTCCGCAAGCTCGAAAATCATGCAAACCAGCCTTATGGACTTTTTGAGATAAATGGATTTGTGAAAAGCACCCGCTGATGCGGGTGCTTTTTTCTGTGTTGGGGGATTGTGGGAAAGTATTTTGGGTGTGTGGGAAAGTATTTGTGGGTTATGAGAAAGTATTTTCGGAGTTAGGGATAGTAAATCCGTAATATGGAAATTAGTTTTATGGAAATTGCCATTTGGTACATATTTGGAAAAAAGATTCTATATAAATAGGAAAAGATGAGACCCGTAGATGAGAGGTGATTTTATTGTGCTAAAAGAGCTTCTGGAAAGTATTTTGCGTGTGAGAGCTAGTATTTGGGGTTTAAGAGAAAGTATTTCGCACCGCTAGGAAAGTATTTTCGGAGTTAGGGATAGTAAATCCGTAATATGGAAATTATTTTTATGGAAATTACCATTTGGAGCATATTTGGAAAAATATTCTATATAAATGGTAAATGAAAAAGCACCTATGGCGGAGAGAGAATTTTAAATGCTCCTGGATAGTATTTTTGCTCTAAGAGATTGTATTTGTGTTCTATGAGATCGTATTTGTATTCTATGAGATTGTATTTCGCATCTTAGGGAAGGTATTTTCAAGATCGGAGAAGGTATATCCGCAATATGGATACCGAGTTTATTAAAATGAAATTATTGTAAATCAAAAGAAGAGTAACCTTCATATAAGTGCAAAATAATGAAGCACCCGCCGCCAGCGGGTGCTTTTATTGAACTAATAGAGCTCGTGAAAAAACCTTAAGCTCCATTAAAAGTGTATTTACGCACTAGAAGAGATGAAATACGCTCTATAAAAAAGAATATACGCCCCATAAAAAAGCAAATACGCTCCAATAGAATTTATTAACCGCGTAAAAAACAATCTGCATAAAAAAAGACCCAAGCCAGCTCGAACCTTCGAGCTGGCTTGGGTCTACAACACAAAATCATCCGCGAATTGTATTCACGAGGCCCCTCATATCGTCGGCAAAGGAAATTGCTTTGCC
>JBFEIJ010000016.1:0-38764 GCA_041553775.1 Planococcus sp. (in: firmicutes) | reverse complement strand
TAGGCATAGAGCGCTTTCCCTCCTGTTTGTGTGTTGTTGTGGTGACTACCATTATACAGGATTTGGGGAGGTGCTCTATTTTCTTGCCGGTACACACTTAGAGCCGCAAGGGCTCGGAATTATGAAATTAACTCAAATAAAGAAACTTAAAGTTAATCGTCTAATTTAAGACTTCAACACCCTCTCTTTTTCGCTACCCTAACTTATTAAACCTCTCTTATCACGCATCCGTTTTTATAAAAACAATAACAGAAGAAGGAATTTTCTGTCTTTTTAGAGAAGAGTAATTAAGAGAAGAGAAGGAGGAATTCATTATGACTTTAAAATATCATGAAATTCTCGTAGCGATAGATGGATCGCATGCAGCCGAATTGGCTTTTAAAAAATCGGTGGCTATTGCAGCTCGCAATAATGCTTCATTAAATTTAGTGAGCGTTATCGATACATCATTTGGTTCGCTTGAAGCTTATGGACGCGAATTTGCAGACAAAGCCACAGCCGACGCAGAAGAAATGCTGGCTAAGTACAAAGAGGAAGCTGAAGCCGATGGCGTTAATAAGGTGAACATCATTGTCGAGTTAGGTTCTGCCAAAACGAAAATCCCAGGAGAACTTGCTAAGCGTCTGAATGCAGATCTTATCATCTGCGGTGCGACTGGATTAAGTGCAGCCGAACGTATTTTTCTTGGCAGCGTTTCAGAGCGGATTGTGCGCACAGCCAAAGTGGATGTCTTAGTCGTTCGGTCAGAAGATGCAATAGCAGAATAATATTTTAATTTTCAGAAATTTAACCCTCTTCTATTTCACCAAGAAGAGGGATTTATTTGCGTTAAAAATGAAATAAACACATCCCTTACCCCTGTAACACTCTTTTAAACATTTGATACGCAATTGTAATAAAAAAATTGCGTTTATGATGGTACAATACGTTTACCGGCTTTTTCAGAGCGGTTTTTATTAGAGATGATTACTTTTTTAATATAAATGATTGTTTTTTAACAAATAGACAGACAGAAGGATATACGAGAGGGGAAATACAGAGTGAATTTATTATCTAAAATTACGGCTGGCGCGACTGCCGCGGTATTAGCTCTATCGTTGGCAATTCCTGCAGCAACTGCAGAATCTTTAAATGAGCTGAAAAACAAGCAACAAGAAGTGCAACAAAAGAAAAGCGAGTTAAACTCCGGCATTCGTGAGAAAGCAAACGAAATTGCGGTTAACGAAACGAAACTTGAAGAAATCATGCGCAAAATTATGGCATTGGACAATAAAATTCAGGAAACTGAAGATAAAATCGAAGCCGTGCAAGCGAAAATCGATGAAACAAAATCCGAAATTGAAGCATTGCAGGCTTCTATTGTAGAATTGCAACGCAAAATTGACGAACGGACTGAATTGTTGAAAGAACGTGCACGCGCTATTCAAATGAGCGGTGGATCTGTAGATTATATCGATGTATTGCTTGGCGCAAACAGCTTTATTGATTTTATCGATCGTTTTTCAGCAGTAAACACATTAATCGAAGCCGACCGTGAAATTATGCGTGAACAAGCAGCAGATAAAAAATTGCTTGCTGAGCAAAAAGCGCAAGTTGAAACGAAATTAGCAGAACAACAAAAACGTAAAGCGGAACTTGTAACACTAAAAGTCTCACTTGATGGCCAGAAGAAAGAACAAGCCCAACTTGAAAAAGACTTGAATGCTGAACAAGCACGCTTGGCTTCAGAAAAATCTTCTTTAGAAGATGAGCACGATGAACAAATGGCAATCAGTTCAGACCTTGCTTCTAAAATTGAAAAAGAGCAAGCGCGTCTTGCTGAACTAGCACGTCAAGCTGAGTTGAAGCGCAAACGCGAAGAAGCAGCTGCACGTAAAGCGGCAGCAGCAGCAGCGGCAAAAGCTAAAGCACAAGCAGCAGCAGCGGCGGCAGCTAAAGCTAAAGTGTCATCAGCGAAAAGCTCAACACCTGCTGTTTCGTATGCATCTGCACCAGCACCGGCACCTACTCGCAATGCAAACTTCATCAAACCGGCTAGCGGCAGATACACATCAGGTTACGGTGGACGTGATATCGGTGCAGGCGCTGAATCGCATTTAGGACTTGATATCGCAAACGCAACTGGAACACCTATCGTTGCTTCAGCTGGCGGCTATGTATCATTCGCAGGCGCTATGGGCGGCTACGGTAACGTGGTTATCTTGACTCACTCGATCAATGGACGTTCTTACGCTACAGCGTATGCACATATGAGTTCAATTGGCGTGTCTTCAGGACAAGCTGTTTCACAAGGTCAGTATATTGGCGCAATCGGAAGCACTGGACGCTCAACTGGTCCTCACCTTCATTTTGAAATCCATATTGGATCTTGGAACGGTTCTCGTTCAAACGCAGTAAACCCAGCACCTTATATTCAGTAAACCAAGTAAAGCCTGTCCGGCTCGCCGGGCAGGCTTTTTTGCATGCTGGATCGCCCTTCTCTAACCATTTTTCAATAAATACGTACGGAGATTTTCCGTTATCAGGCATTAAATCTTCGTTAACATGAATTATTTTAAAATTAACAGGCTTTCCTAAAGATTTATCAGGTATTAGCGCGACGTTATCAGGCATTGCTAAGAAATTAACCGGCAGTAACATAATATCGACGAAGTTGGCTCATCACTTTTTAATCTAAAAGCCAATTTGAAAGCCCTTTGCTAAGCAAAGGGCCCTTTTGATGAAAAAAGCATCCCGCCGCTGCGGGATGCACTTTAATTCTTTTATTCTATTTTTTATTTACCGCCATACAATTGCTTTAGTTCGTCTTCTTTCATCGTGAAGCGATGTTCTTCTGCCGGGAACGCGCCGCCTTTGACTTCAGCGACATACGCACTCAAGCCGTTCTTCATCGTTTCACCGACTTCTGCATATGAACGGACAAATTTCGGCAAATGATGCGAGCCGTATTTCAACGTATCGTGATACACCAGAACTTGGCCATCTGTGTCAGCCCCTGCTCCGATGCCGATCACGGGAATGGAAACGGCAGCAGTCACTTCGTGAGCTAATTGATACGGGATGCATTCGAGCACTAGCATACATGCACCTGCCGCTTCGCACGCCTTCGCGTCTTCGATCAGCTTTTGCGCAGCGTGCGCGGTTTTCCCTTGTACTTTAAAGCCGCCCAACACACCTGCTGTCTGCGGCAATAATCCAAGGTGCGCCACAACCGGAATACCGGTGCGCGTCATCAAACTCATCACGTCGACTACTTCATCCGCGCCTTCTAATTTCAACGCTTCCGCTCCGGTTTCTTGGAAAATGCGAATGCCATTTTGAAGCGATTGATGCAGATCACCATGGAACGAACCGAATGGCATATCCACGATGAGAAAAGTATCGCGTGCCCCGCGTCGCGCCGCTTTGCCGTGGTGAATCATGTCTTCGATCGTCACTTTAACCGTTGAATCGTAGCCAAGTACGACCATGCCAAGCGAGTCACCGACTAAAATGACATCGACTCCCGCTTCTTCCGCAAGTTTCGCCGACGGATAATCATATGCTGTCAACATGGCGATTTTCTCGCCTTCTTTTTTCATTTTCAATAAAGATGCTGTGTTCTTCATTTATTTTTTCTCTCCTTTCGGGGAGAAAACCGTTTAAAAGCCCTCCTGTACAAGAAGTGGACAGGAGGGCAGGAAATGAGTAGTTGGTTTTCTCCGTCCCTGTCGTTTAAGATCAAGGCGAACTTATTTGTTTGTGATGTTCCGGGTCCTGCTGGTGCAGTTCGGTTAAGATACTGCCCTTATTTCCACTATAGCAGAAAGCGGAATGGAGTGGGAGCATGCAGTTTTATGTTTGGTGTCACTATGTATATAAGTTGAACATCGCTGCGGTCGCTCTGGGCATGGTTTTCGCAATGAGTCGAGAAAATCACTCGTCTCACGGCTTCGCCCAGCCCGTTGACGCGCCTACGCTAAGATATATCAAAAGTAATAAATTTTAAATTAACCTCACCTATATCAATCAGCAAGGCCGCCTTCTCCTTCAAGATACGCAAACAATGCACCGCGCCTTTTCTTGAAATGCGCATAATTGTGCTCTCCGCCTTCTATTTCCTTGAACTGCGCATGCGGCATTTTCTTCTTCAAAATTGCATAGAACGACTGACTGTTCTCCAAAAATTCTTGCTGTATATATGGAGTTGGCCCTTCGGCGGTGCCGCAATCCATGTAAAAGCTATGGATTGCTGATACGTCGGCTGTCTCAGCCATTTTTTCAATTTCTTCCCGGTTGGCATAAAATGCGGGTGAAAGAATAGTGATGTTTTTGAATAGATGTGGATAGCGAAAAGCCGTATACACCGCAATTAAGCCGCCAAGCGAGATGCCGCCGATGCCTGCTTCGTCCGGCAGCGTTCGATACTCCTTGTCTATATATGGCTTTAAGTCACGGACCAAGAAGTCTGCATAGGTGTGTCCTTTGCCTCCAAAAGATAATCGTTCATCCGCGAGCAGTTTTTTGCTGTATGCTCCGTTCGGCCAGGGGCAATATTCGTTGCGGCGTTCTTTAGGGTCTTGATCCACTGCCACCACAATGACGTTTTGACGCGCTTCTTCCAAATACGCTTCTAGCTCAAGCGAGTGCCCTTCATTTTCTTCATCGGTTTGAAAGACATTTTTTCCATCTTGCAAATACAATACCGGAAACCGTTTGTCGGTGTCCTCATACCGCACAGGCAAATGGACACGAATCGTCCGTTCGCTGTTAAATTCCGAAATGGTCATTTGAAATTTTTCAATCATGTCCATTCTGCTCTCCACTTTCCACTATATCCAACGAATAGACGAACACTTCCTTACTGCCCATCATCAACGCTTTTTCAAAACCCATGCCAATGGCTTGCGCGACTTTTCGCGAAGCTTTATTTTCAGGCTGAATCAATGACACAAAACGATTTTTGCCCAATTGCTTGATGCCGTAATCGCGCAATGCAGCCGCTGCTTCTTTCGCGTAGCCCATCCCCCAATATTGCGGAGCAATCCAGTAACCGATTTCGAGTTCCTCGACACCGTCCACCGTCTGTCGGACCAAACCGGCATGCCCGACCGGTTTTCCATCTTCTTGCCGCACCAAGAGCCGTAAACCCATTGCAGGGTCTTCTTTATAAGAACGATAAATCCAGTACAAAAATTCATAAGCTTGGTTGCGATTCCGCGTTTCCCCATCGCCGATAAAACGGACGACTTTCGGATCGCGAAGCAGCGAACAGAGAAATTCAAAATCCGCATCTTGATACATGCGCAATTCGAGCCGAGTTGTCTGCAATGCCATTTCAGGCAATTCTATTCTGCTATTCACTGGCTACGCCTCCCCTAAAAATTTCACCGGCAATTCGGTTTCCTCCAACTCGCCATCAAATGCAACGCGATATGCCTTAGCTAGCGGACGTGAACTAACAGCCCGCACAAGTTGCCTGTCGACGTAATGAAGCGCCACGCCATCATCTGCCGCTACGCCGCCTTGCACTGCACCCTTCACCACCAATTGCTGATAAGCGGGACGCCGCTCTTCTTCTCCGTCATAATGCGGACAATTGCTGCCCGGCAAAAAGCCAAGTGACTGAATTGGCTCTAGTTTATCGCCATAAGAATCCGTTACGCCGTCGTCGAACCAACAAAGCGAACCTGCGCTGATGCCTGAAAGGACGACTCCTTGCTCCCAAGCTTTGCGAAGAATGGCATCGAGCCCCCATTCTCGCCAGAGCGCTAATAGGTTTTTCGTATTGCCGCCACCTACATAAATGATGTCTTTTGCTAACACAAATGCTTCTAAGTCGCGTATAGGCGGCTTGAACAACGACAAATGCGACGGAACACATGACTGTTTCTCGAAAAAATCATAAAATTTGCCGATGGCTTGATCCGAATCTCCGCTTGCAGTGGGAACAAAACAAATTTCAGGCTTTTCTTTCGGCGATTGCGCCAATATGTATCGATCGAGCAGCGGATTTTCCGGTTCCATCAAGAATCCGCCACCGCCCATTGCAATAATCTGTTTCATCCTACACCTTCCATTCCGTTTTCAATAAAGAAAACATGAAACTATCGTGCGAGCGTCCCCCTTGGTGCAAATAAGCTCGCAATAGGCCTTCTTTTAAAAATCCCATTTTCTGCAACATACCCGCGGAAACTTTGTTTTCCGGAAAAACGAGTGCGCCCATTCGCTTAATCTCCAGCTCGGCGAATGCATAATCTAATACGGCCTGAACGGCTTCTTTAGCGAGTCCTTTGCGCCAATAGTCAGGATGCAGCTCATAGCCGATTTCCGCCCTTTCCACTCGCTTGTTCCAATTATGAATCCCAATCGTGCCGATCAATTTTCCGCTTTCTTTTAAAACGATTCCCCAGCGAATCGCTTGGCCGCTCGTAAACCCTTCACCGAATGCACGAATGATTCCGGCAGCTTGTTCCGGATCCGTGAATTTATCGGACCCATAATATTGCATCACATCATCGCGCGACCAAATTTCATAAATGTCTTCTTGATGCTGCGGTCCGATTTCAGCCAACTCAAGGCGTGCTGTTTTTAATGTAGTAAATCCCATGATGCAACCCCCTTTTCCTGTCTATTCTATTTCGCTATAACAGTCCGACACTCCTGCCTTTTTCATGCAATCTTCATCGAATAAATGTGTAAGCAGAAAAAAAAAGCAATAAAAAAAGAACGAACCCGTGGATTCCTTCTTTTTCCTTCTCTTTTGGCTTTAACATGATTTTATTCCAAAAAAGTTTTGCGAAATCCATAAAACGGACGATAGCCATGTGCTTCATAATAACTTTGCGAAGTACTGCTCGCCAATAACTCCATACGTGTATCGGGATAAAGCGCGTGAACATGCGCTAGCAACGCTTTGCCAATTCCTTGGCTGCGGCAATTTTCGGTAATCAGCAATTCACAAATGTACAAGCTGATCAATTGATCGGTCAGTCCGCGCACGCAGCCGACCACTTGTCCGTGCTGCTCCGCAACGAATGCGATAGTCGATTGTTGCCAAGCCGCTTTCACCACGTCTGGTTTTGAAGCCAAATTTGACCATCCTTCCGCTTCGTTCAACCGTTGAATGGCCGGAAAGTCGTTTTCTTTAAACACACGAATCACAATTTCTTCGGTCGTTTCCATAAATGATCACCTTTCGATCAGTACAACGTCGCAATCCCTTAACCGCTCGACTTGCAAATTATGCAGCATTTCAAATTCGACGATGCGCTGTTCTACTGTTTTTCCTGTACTGTCCGGGAATTTATCTTCCCTTCCGTAATGGGGGAAAATCGGTTTTGGAAAAATGCCCAATGCTTGGAGATCTTTCAAATTCACTTTGTTCATCGAAGGGGTGAAACTATTGACGATTTCAATATGCGGTCCGAAGATCATCGCCCCTGCACTGACGCCTATAAAAATGGTGTCGCGTTTCATCAATTCTTCAATGACCATAGCCGCTCCGCTCGCTTTCAACTCGCGCAACAAGCGGAACGGATTGCCTCCACAAATATAAAAGACATCGTATGCCAATAAATTCTGAGCCTCTTCAAATTCAATATCCACATAATCGACCGTCACTAAACCCATCGCCAAAAAATCCTCTTTAGTTTTGACCGCAAATGGGTTTTTCTCCTTTTTCGAGGAAGCCGTCGTAATGATGGCTGCTTTCGGAACTTCAGAACGTCCGTCAATCAGCTGCAAAAAATCGGATTTTACCGATTCTGTAAAAAAACCTTTAGAAGTTAAAAAGATATGTGCCATCTGCATCAACCTTCCCCAGATTAATGGATTTCCGTTTCCGACAACGACTCATCTGGTCCTGCGTTTTGCGGTTTGTCCATAAAAAGCAACAATCCCATGATGACAAGCGCCAGCAAAATCCCCGCCCCAAAAAGAATACTGCCGAAAACCACAAAGATAAGCGAATTTGTCTCCATGATCATTTGATATGTTGATGTATCTCCTATGCTATCGAACTGGCTTTGCAGCCATCCATCGGCTCTTGCCTGCCCAAAAGACACACTGGAAAACCCTAAAATAATACCGGCAATGATTAAAGATGCCGAGGTCCAGCCCATCACTGTTATACGTTCGTCCATTTCTCTTGCTCCTTTCAGACCTAGTGGTGCCTAAACAGTCGAAAACCCTCTCAAAAAGCCGGCATTCAGGCCGGCCTTCCACTTTTATCTATTTCATTTTCCCGGCGCAAATTTTCCGTCTTTCTTCATAGTAGCAGAAACCCCCATTAAATTAAATATGTTTTCTGACAAATAGAAGAGGAAGAAAACACCGCGCTTTATCTTAAGCGTGGTGCTCGGGTAAAGAAAGGATTTCATCATGCGACAACAACTTGATTTTTTCCATTCTGCTTCGCTTTATAAAGGCATGTATCCGCCATGTGAAACAACTCTTTAAAATTGGTCACTTTGCCGTTTACGTTATCGGAAATCCCAACGCTGATGGTTAATGGCTCTATTATTAATCCGTTATCGACTCGAACTTCAGTCAAAGTCTGTTGAAGCTGCAACGCTTTCTTCTCTCCAATTTCCAGGGAAGCCCCTTTGATCAAAATGACGAACTCATCGCCGCCATAACGACCGATCAAATCTTCTTCTCGAAATACCAACGAACAAGCTTGGCTGACCAATTTGATGGCCTCATCTCCAAATAAGTGACCGTTGCTGTCATTGATGGATTTAAAATCATCAATGTCAAAAGCAAGACATAGAACTTTTTCATTGGTAGCAGCTGCTTGGTCGAGCCATTCATCCGTCGTTTTTTCTATATACCGGCGATTATACAATCCCGTTAAATAATCCGTATTTGCTTTTCTTTCATACTTCACGATATTGTGTTTGATCTCCAGCTTTAAATCAGCAAGTTCCAGCTCATTTTGGTGGATTTCGTTTAGCAATTGAATATATTGCTTTTGCACTACATAGCCTAGTTGAACGTCTTCCAGCAAATCGCATAAGCGGCAACGCTCTTTTTCAATGCTCTGCAATAATTGCATATCCTTATAGCTTTCAGCCGACTCTTTTGCGGCAGTGTAAGCTGCAAACGCTTCTTGATAGCGTCCTTGTTCAGCATTCCAAGCACCTTCAATGCTGTAGCATTGCGCTTTTTCCGGCATAAATTCTTCGAGCATCGGATCTTTTAATAATGCGTCAATCAGGTCTCTGGATTCTTTGAAATTTTTCAAGCCAATTTGGGCATTGATCACATTCATGATAATTCTCATCCAACGGACCGGCTTTAACGCTTTGCTTTGTTCAGCATATTCCATCGCCTTTTTAGCTGCTTCTAGCGCCTCAAAAAAACGTTGCTCCATCAAATAGGTATGGCTCATATTGCCATAAGCTACACTGATAAGCTGATGCTTTTGCGACCGCTCACCGATTTTAATCGTTTTTCTTAAAGTTTCTTTCGCTCTTACATAATCTTTATTGTATTCATACAATAAAAACAACACATGATATAAATTCATATGGTCTTCTTCGTTTCCATGAACTTCGCAAACTTTTCGATACGATTCAATCGATCGGAAAGCCTCTTCACTATCTCCGATAAAATAATAGGCGGCAGCTATATTTAAATAAGCCGTCAAAATAGCGCTCGAATTATCGCTTTGTTTCGCTTTTTCTAACAGGATATAGCCTCTTTCAATGGTTTCACGGTATTTGCCTTCAGCCCTTTTGTCGGATACTTCTTGCCTTAAAAGCTCTAAACTACCATTCGTCATAGCCCTCACCGCCTATCAAATATAAAAAATAGTAGTCATTTCTATCTATTTTTCTTTTTCTCTAGTTTACCTCGAAAAATCTTTTTATTAAAGTAGTTTGTTAAAATTTTTAGGGAAAATTATTCCAAATGGTGATATGTAAAAAATCCATAACCTGAAATAAGGCTATGGATTTCACATTACTTTGTACTACGTGGAGTAAAATCATTGAATATGCTGGCGCTGAAAATCAGAAATGCTCTCATATTCATCTTTCAATAGTCGCGACAGACGGATATAAATGGGCAGCAATTCTCGATAGACATCAGAAGCTTTTGGGCTTGGCGAGTGAGTATGTGTTTCGCCAATCATATCTGACACAATGCTGAAATCGTCAATTTCTTCTATTGCGTACATCCCCAGAACAATCGCCCCAAGACAGGAACTTTCGTAGCTTTCTGGAATGATGACAGGTTTGTCAAAGACATCTGCCATGAGCTGGCGCCACATTGCCGAGCGTGCAAAGCCTCCTGAGGCTTGAATCCGAACTGGTTCACCTGTCAACTCCTCAACAGCTAGCAATACTGTATACAGATTGAACACAATTCCTTCAAGCACTGCACGAATCATGTGCTGTTTTTTATGGTGGATGCTTAAACCGAAGAACGAACCACGGGCATTGGCATCCCATAATGGGGCACGTTCTCCCGTTAAGTAGGGCAGAAACAATAAGCCGTCAGAGCCGGCGCTGACATTTGAAGCAATGTTCGTCAGCACGTCGTACGAATCAATTCCAAGTCGTTTTGCCGTTTCTGTTTCAGAAGTGGCAAATTCGTCCCTCAGCCAGCGCAGGACAATTCCCCCATTATTAACTGGGCCACCTACTACCCAATGATTTTTTGTGAGAATGTAGCAGAATGTCCGCCCTTTTGGATCCGTTTTTGGCACAGGAGAAACGGTGCGGATAGCGCCGCTAGTACCAATGGTCACGGCAATCACACCGGGATCTATTGCATTGACCCCAAGATTCGACAGCACACCGTCACTTGCACCGATGACGAAAGGCACACGTTGATCAATGCCCATAAGTGCAGCGTAATCTGGTGATAGACCCGTCTGTATATGGGTCGTCGGAACAGGTTTCGAAAGATTTCCTGCACTGATTCCTGCGATTTCCAATGCTTCTTCGTCCCAATTCAGGTTTTCCAAGTTAAACAATCCTGTCGCAGAAGCGAGTGAATGATCGATGACGTATTCGCCAAAAAATTTGTGAAAAACAAATTCTTTGATGCCGATGAACTTCTCCGCTTTTTCAAATATCGCGGACTCATCTGATTTTAGCCACACTATCTTAGACAGCGGGGACATGGCATGAATTGGCGTGCCGGTGCGTAAGTAAATTTCATGGCCATTCATGTCTTCTTTGATCTTTTTAGCATGCTTTGCACTCCGTGTGTCTGCCCAAGTGATACTCTGCGTCAATAATTCACCATTTTTGTCGATCGCAATTAAGCTGTGCATCGCTGCACTAAATGACACCAGTTTCAGTGCTTTCGGCGAAATGGCACTTTTTCGCAATGTTTCTCTTACAGCAGTAAGCACCGCACGAAAAATTTCTTCCGGGTCTTGCTCTGCTATCAATTGGTTTGGCGTGTAAAGCGGGTAAAGGACTGTTTCACTTTCCACAACAATTCCTTTTTTGTCGAACAGCACCGCTTTTGTCGACGTTGTTCCGATATCTACGCCCAAATAATATGCTTGATCAGGCATGCTAGCCCTCCTTTAGATACAAGAAAAAGAAAAAGGAATTGGTCCTTTTTCTTTTCAGGTTGTCGAGAAATTCATGTTCGTTTCAATTTTTGCATTTTCTTAGATAAAGAAGCTGATAATCAAGACGACAGTGAAGCCTGTGAGCCCGATGATCGTTTCCATGACTGTCCACGATTTCAATGTGTCTTTAACGTCCATACCGAAGTAACGGTTGACCAACCAGAAGCCGGAGTCGTTGACGTGTGACAACACCGTTGCTCCTGAAGCGATGGCGATAACGATCAAGCCTAATGCGGGTCCAGTCATGCCGACCATTTCAAGCAGCGGCGTGATGAGGCCAGCAGCTGTGACCATCGCAACAGTTGCAGAACCTTGTGCGACGCGCACAGCAGTCGCGATTAGGAATGCCAAAACAATTGGCGGCAATGCCGAATCACCCATCATGTCGCCTAATACCTGGCCAACGCCAGAGTCGATCAACACTTGCTTGAAGACACCACCTGCGCCTGTAACAAGAATAATGATACCGGCAGGTTCAAGCGCTTTTGTTGCAATGTCTTGTACTTCTTGACGCGAGTAGCCGCGTTTTGTACCCAACAGATAAAACGTCAGCAAAGTAGCAATTGTCAATGCAACGAATGGATGGCCAAGAAACATTAAGATGTCCCGGACTATATTGCCTTCTTCGAGCAGCGCAGCTGAAACTGTGTTCAATAAGATTAACACAAGCGGGATGAGGATCAACGATGTGATCATTCCAAAGCTTGGAAGATCTTTATCATATTCGCGTTCATCAATTTCCATATAATCCGGAATTTCAAGATGGATCTTTTTGCCGATAAAGCGGCCGAATACAGGACCTGCCAAAATCATAGCTGGAATCCCTGCAAGTGTACCAAATAAAATGACCCATCCCAGTTCAGCATTTACGAGCTGAGCGACCGCAATTGGTCCTGGTGTTGGCGGAATGAAACTATGCGTTACCGCAAGACCCGCTAGGAGTGGAATTCCGTAATGCAGCAGCGACTTGCCTGTTTTGCGTGCCAATCCGTAGACGATCGGCACCAAAATGATGAATCCAACATCAAAAAATACAGGAATAGCGACGATAAAGCCTGTTATACCAAGAGCCCATTGCGCTTTATCTTCTCCGAATTTGTTAATCATTGTAGCTGCTAAACGTTCTGCCCCACCAGATACTTCTAGCATTTTTCCAAACATGGCGCCAAGTCCGACGACAACTGCGACGAACCCTAACGTGCCCCCCATACCAGTCTGTATAGAGGTAATCACTTCACCTAGCGGCATACCTGCCGCGATACCAACAAGTAAACTAACGAGTAATAGTGCTACGAACGCGTGCAATTTCGTGCGGATAACCAAAAACAGTAGTAAAAAAATACCTGCTAACGCCACCATAATCAATGTTGAGCCTGACATTTCTTTTCCCCCTTTAATCTAATCCCCAAGTAGTATAATGCTTATTTTTTTTCGACAGCGTGGCCGCCGAACTCGTTGCGCAATGCTGCTACGACTTTCCCTGTGAACGTATCGTCTTCGAGCGAGCGGTAGCGCATCATCAAGGACAATGTAATGACCGGTGCTGGAACATTCAGGTCCAATGCAGTTTCAACTGTCCATTTTCCTTCGCCAGATGAATTCATAACGCCGCGTATGCCTTCCAATTTTTCGTCTTTCGAGAAAGCATTTTGCGTAAGCTCCATTAGATAAGAACGAATAATCGAACCGTTGTTCCACACCCCAGCCACTTTTTCATAATCAAAGTCGAAATTGCTTTTATTCAGGATTTCAAATCCTTCCGCAATTGACTGCATCATGCCGTACTCGATGCCATTGTGGACCATCTTCAGGAAATGTCCGCTGCCGGCCGCTCCTGTATACAAATAGCCATCTTCCACTGAAATGCCTTGGAATAAAGGTTCAATATCTTTGAATTTTTCGGCATCGCCACCGATCATTGAACAAATGCCGTTGCGCGCGCCTTCCGTACCGCCGCTTGTTCCACAGTCAAACAAGAAAATTCCTTTTGCCTTCAATTCTTCTGCACGGCGCACACTATCTTTGTAGTTCGAGTTGCCGCCGTCAATAATCGTATCACCCTCATCTAATGACTCACTTACTTCCGCCATCACAGATTCGGTGATTTCTCCTGCAGGTACCATCAACCAAACCGTCCGCGGCGCAGCAAGTTTGCCGATTAACGATTTGATGGACGAAACCGTCATGAAACCGCTTTCTTCAATCTCCGTATGACTATCGTATCCAACCACTTCATGTCCATGGTCCGCTAAGTTCAACGCAAGATTCAATCCCATCTTCCCAAGACCAATAACTCCAATTTGCATAATAAAACCTCCTGTTAAAATAAAAGAATTTTTTTCCTTATTAATGTTATTGTATCAAATATTTTTCCGTATGCAACATGTTATTCTATAATTATGAGAAATTACTGACAGAGAAATGAGGACGCGCTATGAAAGAACAACAATTTGCGCTGGCTGCTATTCGTGGAAGTTATCAGCGGTTCAGTGATAAAGAAAAGAAAATAGCAGATTTTGTATTGAATGATCCTAAAAACATCATCCATTTAACGATCAATCAGATTGCTGATGAACTCGGTCTTGCAGAATCAACCATTTTCCGATTCTGTCAACGCATTGGATTTAAAGGATTTCAAGCCTTCAAAATATCGCTCGCCGCCGAAGTTGTAGCACCGTTAAAAGACATCCACGAACAAATCGAAGAAGGCGATAGCGTGCGAAGTGTGACTGAAAAAGTGTTCCGTTCCAATATCAACACACTCGAAGAAACACTGCAGATTATAGATGCAGAGGCAATGGAGAGCGCTTCCCATGCTATTATGAAAGCCCGCAAAACCGAATTTTTCGGCAGCGGCGGCTCTGCAATGATTGCGATGGATGGTTATCATAAATTCATCCGCCTTGGCTTGCTGGTGTCGATGAACTTGGATTCACATATGCAGTTAATGGCAGCTTCCCAATTGCAAAAGGGCGATGTCGCCATTGTCATTTCACATTCAGGCTCTACCACTGATGTCCTTGATATTTTGCGTGTGTTGAAAGAAAAAGAAGTCACCATTATTTGTGTAACAAATTTCGGCAAATCACCATTGTCTAAAGATGCGGATATTGCGTTGTATACGGTGTCTGAAGAAACCGACTTCCGCTCAGAAGCTTTATCATCACGTATTGCCCAACTCAGCTTGATCGATGCGCTTTACACAAATTTGATGATTTTGCGTGGAGATGCAGGCAAAACTGCGTTACAAAATATGCGTCAAGCGATGTCACAGAAACGGTTATAGTACAAATTAAAGCCGGCACAGAAAATATCTGTGCCGGCTTTTAGCGTTCAACATCTCGTATTTACTTCTTTTTCAAGGGAATCCAAATCTCCGAATATGACTCTGGCCGATAAGCATCTTCTGGAGGATAGACTTCGAGCTCAGGCGTTCCTGCATGTTCATATGCATTGGAAGGAAACCATTCGGAAATGATTTTTTTCCAAGTGTCTTGCATGGCATCAGGCATCGGTCCGTGAACTTCAAAAACACCCCATGTCGAAGCCGGAATTTCCATGGTTTCTAATTTTTCCGGAGCAACTTCTGTGGTTTCCGCAGCAATCCAATAATCCATGGAGCCTTTATCTTGAGCAACACAAACGCCGAAAATCTTTTTGTCTTGCCCATCACTCATACGAAACAACAAATCATCTGTCCCATCTGACAGGGCATTGCGCCACATTTCGGGTATTCCTTTTAAATTATCGCCATTGTCTGTAGAAAAGTTCCGCTTGATGCCTGCCACTTTAAATCCTGGCCGTTCTATAATCTTATACTTCATCGGTTCCACTCCTTTCAAACTCACTTGAATCAACAAGCGGTTATATGATTTTAAACTTCCCAAATTTTTACGCGCTTCACTCGGGGCAATGCCGTGCTGACGGCGGAACGCTTTTGAAAAAGCTTCAGGCGTGTCATAGCCAAATTTCAAGGCGATATCGATAATTTTTGTTTCTGTGCTTACCAACTCGTGCGCCGCTTTCGTTAAACGCCGTCCTCGAATATATTCCCCAATCGACATATTTGTTAAAATCGAAAAGGTGCGTTGAAAATGATAAGCGGAAGCATTCGCCTGCTTCGCGATTTGCTCAATCGTCATTCGTTCTTCTAAGTTTTCTTCTATATAATCGACAGCACGCTGCAATGATTCCACCCAATCCATGCTACTCACTCCTTCGTTTTATTCTATCTACTATTCGCGAGCTATACCTGTCCATCCCTGCTTTCTTTGGACAGGTTTTTGCATGAAGCGTGATGTCATTAAAAATATTAATTTTAAGAATTGAAGAAAATTCTGCGTTTTGGGATTTAATGTATAATAAATCTAAGAATGGGGGATGTGCTTGTGTTGAAATCAAAGACTGAAATTGTTAAAGGATTTAAAGAGATGGATGTTCCCTATACCTTCATGCAGGTTGAAGAAAACTCCAAGAATCTTGTTATTTTTCTTCCAGGGATGGGATATACGGTAAATAGCCCCGTTTTTCATTATTCAAAGGATGTATTCCTTCATAAATCTTTTGATGTGCTGAAGGTAGATTATCGCTATAACGATACCGCGTATGATGAATTCAATATGGAGGAATTTGATGAAGCGGTCCAGTACGATGCTCGGATTGTCATTGATCACGTTTGAAGAATCGTGCATACGAAAACTTTTACTTGGTCGGCAAATCGATTGGGACCCTCGCGATGACTTCAGAACTGCAGAGGGAGATTTTCCACAACGCTAAAGCAATATGGTTAACTCCCTTACTCAATACCGATGCCTTTTATAAAGCTTTGGTGAACAGTCATCATCAAGGACTCTGCATTATCGGCGACAGCGATCGCCAATATACAGAAGAGCGGTATCGTCAAATTTTGCGCAATCAAAACATCGAATCGCATTTATATCCGAACGTTAACCATGGTCTGGATGATACGAACGATACTTTAGCTTCAATTGATGTATTAAAAAGTATCATGACCGCTATCGAAAATTTTGAAAGAGCATAGCATTAAGCTATGCTCTTTCCGTTGTAATTGCTAATCTTTCTTGCTATTGCGCTAAAAATTCACTCCGCAAGATCGAATACATCGCCAGATCGACAAATTCGCCTTTAATCTTCAAATGTTGGCGGGCCACACCTTCGAAAGACATGCCTATTTTTTCTAAGACGCTTCGTGACTGATGATTGTCTAGCAAGATTGCCGCTTCAATTTTATTGAGTTCCATATTGTGAAAGCCAAATGCCAACAAGGCTTTTGCTGCTTCTGGCATATACCCCATACCCCAGTAATCATAAGACAGCGCATATGCGATTTCTGCTCTGCCGTGTTTGGGCAGCCATTTGATGAAATCGATCGTACCGATCATCTTTCCATCGTCTTTCTTTTCAATTGCCCATATCAGTTTTTCTTGTTGCTCATATGATTTGAAAATAACTTCTATTAATTTCTCTGCGTCTTCGATCGACTGATGTGGTTCCCACGGTAAAAAACGGGAAACTGCCGGATTCGATGCATAGGCATAAAAGTCGCCGGCATCGCTGCGTTGTAATTTCCGCAAAAGCAGTCGTTCGGTCTCGATTGATGCAACTCCGCTAAAAACCTGCTGTTTGGTGTCCATTCGTGTCCCTCCTATCCGTTGCTCGGCATTGCAGCAGCTTCTTCGATGGATATTTCCCAGGAAATAATCGTCGTGCTGTCGCGCACGCCCAGCTTTTTGATTGTATTTAGCATCGTTTCCATGCCGTCCTCTTGCGCCATCGTTTCAAAAATACTGGATGGTTGTTCGTAAACGCTGCCGGGACATTCCACTAAGCCATCCGTCGTTAAAAATAAACGATTCATACCTTGCCGCAACTCTCTCGTACCGATAGAGTAGCAAGGAATCAACTGATCAAACGTGTTTACTTCGCCAATCCATTCAAAAAACTGACGCTGATTCAACTGATATTGCCCAAGAGCCTTGAGTTCCGGATGCAGCAAATACACGAGACAATCGCCCACGGAAAACCACCAGACGTACTTCCCTTTGCGCACCACGATGAGGCATGCGGTTTCTCCTTGTACATTCCGGCACGCACTTAAAAAAACTGCTTGTTGAAACAATTCTAAAATCATATGTTCCAGCTTCCGAAAATAATCTTTATGGATCGGCTGACAGAGCAATTGTTTTACTTGTTTTTCATGCTTTTCCACCTGCGATAATACCAACTCTGCGCTTTGTGCTGTGTTATGCGCATCCAACAACATGACGAATTCGAAATCCTGCACTTCGTTTTTCCAGATGAAGCACGCATCTTCGTTTTTATATTGTCCAGCTGATGAATTACCGCCGAAACGCCCCAGCATTAAGCCATCGATGTCTTGAATATCAAGCCGGTCGACAAAATCATTTTCACTGCCGATCCACCGGAATCCCAATTCCACTTTTTTCATTCTGCCACACCGCCATTCTAATTTTATTCAGTATAATGGAAATACCTGTTACTTGGAACATATTTCCTTATAATTCCACTTAACTTTAACTGTTTTTTTATTGGGGGATAAATCTTTGGACAAGCCTATTTTTTTGCTTTATTATTTGATAGTTACCTAAGCTAACTATTAGCTTTCCGAATTAATAAACCGAGGAGGCACCACATGAAATCCTCTCAGGAATTTTTCCAGCAATTTGTGCTACTCTATCGCTCGTTCGAACATCATTTAAATGATGTATTGAGCCATTACGGGTTATACCGCGCTCAATGGTCCATTCTTCATTATCTTGCGAAAAACGAATCGGCTACATTGGTCGAACTCGCTCATTATTTACGCGTTGAAAAACCGACAATTACCCGCACCATTACTCGTTTAGAGAACATTGGCTACCTTTCACTGGTTCCCGGCAAAGACCGCCGAGAAAAACGCGTGGCCATGAGCGAGACTGGGGCCGCTTTGTATATAGAAGTCCGAAAAGCAGTGGACTTGCTCGAAGAAGGCATTTTATCTGGCGTTTCGGATGAGCAGCAACAAGAAACAACACGCATCATGAAACAGATGCACCATCATCTAATCAGCAAGGAGCATACTTTATGAACAAAACAAATAGACCCCCGTTGTGGACGAAGGATTTTATCCTCACGTCATCCGTCAATTTCTTTCTCGTTTTGACCTTTTATTTATTGATGGTCACGATTGCTGTATATGCGGTCCGAGAACTCGATGCTTCCAATAGTGAAGCGGGCCTCGTCACCGGTATTTTCATCATTGGCGTATTGAGCGGCCGTCTGTTTATGGGACGAGTGCTCGATCGCATCGGCCGTAAAAAAACCTTAGTTATAGGAGCCGCCTTGTTTACCTTGACGACCTTCTTCTACTTTTTGAATTTAGGATTGCCGTTCCTGTTATTCAACCGATTCGTTCATGGTATTACACTCGGAATCGCCAGCACCGCTGCAGGCACGATTATTGCTCAGCTCATTCCGATGTCGAGAAAAGGCGAAGGAATCGGCTATTTCAGCCTTAGCACAACACTCGCTACGGCCATCGGTCCTTTTATCGGCCTTTACATGTCGCAGAATTCAAGTTTTGATATGATTTTCACTTTATGCCTTGTTCTTGGAATCTTTAGCTTGATTGTTTCTTGGTTCGTGACCGTTCCAGCGATTGACGCGCCGCCAATTACGGATGAAAAGAAAGGCTTCAAAATATCGGATTTTGTTGAACCAAAAGCGGTACCGATTGCAGTTATCACGCTTGTCGCTGGATTCTGTTACGCCAGTGTCTTGTCGTTTATCGGTTTTTATGCGGAGTTTCGGGATCTTATCGAAGCAGCAACGTTTTTCTTCCTTGTTTACTCTGTGGCTATTTTGGTATCCCGGCCGTTCACTGGCCGCTTGATGGATCTCAAAGGCGCCAATTACGTCATGTACCCTGCAATATTTATTTTCGCCGTTGGTCTCTTGATCTTGAGCACGGCTCAAAACAGTTTGATCTTCCTGATCGCAGCCTTTTTAATCGGTCTTGGATTTGGTAATATCCAATCCACGACACAAGCTGTCGCTGTAAAATTGACGCCTCCCCACCGCATGGGGCTCGCAACTTCGACATTCTTCATCTTTATGGATGCGGGACTCGGCTTCGGGCCTTACCTGCTCGGCTATATCATTTCAATGACAGGCTATAGCGAGCTATACGCCATCTTAAGCGGGGTTGCCGCTGTTACTTTGTTCTTGTATTATCTTCTGCACGGTAGAAAAGAACACCGCGCCAATCGGGTAACGACAACCGCATAATATGAAAAGGGCATCCTCAAATCGAGGATGCCCTTTTGTTCGTTCATATTTTACTCTTCTTCTGCTTCTGCAGCTTCCGCTTCGGCTTTTGTCTTGTGGACAGTGCCGGCCGGATGTTCTGGCGGTGCGTAAATTGAGTAAATCTTTAACGGCTTATCGCCATTATTCGTTACGTTATGATAGGTTCCAGCTGGAATCATGATCGCGAAATCGTCTTCTGCGTTTTTTTCAAACGTTAGATTGTCTTCGCTATCGCCCATCTGCACAAATCCTTTGCCGTCTTCAATGCGCAGGAATTGGTCGCCTTCGTGTTTTTCCAAGCCGATGTCGTCGCCCGGTTCTACGCTCATCACCGTTACTTGCAAGTTTTCACCTGTCCAAATCGTTGTGCGGAAGTTGCTGTTTTCTACAGTTGCCTCTTCGATATTCAATACATACGGTTTTTTACCATGATCTTTAAAATCCATTGAGAATTCCTCCTTAGAATTTCTTCGACCTTTGTAATATACCTCCAATTGTTTCCATTCAAACAAGAAAACGTGCTTCAGGTGATCAATTGCTTTACTAATTCCTTATTGCGTTCTTTGAATACGTCGTTATGCGAAGACACCATTGCACTCCCATTCGCTCCTGGTTGTATAAATTGTTTTGCTTTGTTTACAGCGTTTGCAGCATCTTGAAACGTTCCGGCTATTAAATTCAACTTGCCCGGATGGTGAAGAATATCGCCTGCTGCAAACAGGCCAGGCACTGAAGACTCGCTATTCGCATTGCCTGAAATGTAATAGCCGCCAGTCCGTTCAATCGGCAATGCACTTTCTTCAAGCAAGCTTGCGTCCCGTTCATACCCGTGATTGACGACAATTTCATCGACGAATTCGAGCCGCGTTGCCCCTGTCACTTGATGTGTCAATTCTACCGATTCCACCGCGTCACGTTCGTCAGAGGCGATCAGTTTTGTAATCTCCGTATTAAGGAAGCACTCGACTTTGCTGTTGAACAATTGAGATACTTGCGCTTCGTGACCCGATAATTCGCCTTTGCGATAAGTCACCATAACTTTTTCAGCAATCGGTTCCAGTTCGTTCGCCCAGTCGATCGCCGAATTGCCTCCACCGGAAATCATTACTTTCTTGCCTTTGAAACGCTCCAATGACTTGACCGTGTAATTTAAATTCGACACTTCAAAGCGCTCAGCGCCTTCAATTTCAAGTTTCTGCGGATTTAAAATCCCGCCGCCCACTGCGACGATCACTGTCTTTGAGAGATGCAGCTGACCAGAAGAGCCTGCAAGTTCGAAGAGACCCCTTTCATCTTTGCTAATCGCGTTGATTTTCTCATTTAACACAACTTCCGGATTGAAGGTCAACCCTTGCTCCACCAATTGCTCAATGAGCTTCTCCCCTTGAATCGGCGTTTGCCCTCCTATATCCCAAATCATCTTCTCTGGATAGACATGCAATTTTCCTCCGAGCTGCGGTTGAAATTCAATCAGCTTTACTTTCATATTGCGTAGACCGCTATAAAAGGCTGAATAAAGTCCAGCCGGACCGCCGCCGATAATCGTGACATCGTATATTTCTGAATTAGCCATATGGCCACACCTGCTCTCAATTTTTAATTGACAATGATTCTCATTAGTTTTATAGTAATCATTGTACTGAAAATGAGAATCATTATCAATATATATTTTTATTAAATGAAAGGAGGAACTTATTATGGTGCGTTTATCCGCCGAGAATTTGGATATCAATTACGGGGAGCGAAAAATCGTCAAAAATCTGTCCTTACACATTCCGGACAAGAAAATCACAACGATTATCGGATCTAATGGATGTGGAAAATCGACGCTGCTGAAAGCCCTGACCCGTGTTATACCCCATCAGCGTGGTTCGATTGTATTGGATGGCCAAGAAATCGCTAAAGAAAACACGAAGCTATTGGCTCAAAAAATAGCCATCCTTCCACAAACGCCGGAAAGTGCTCCAGGTTTGACGGTCGGCGAGTTGGTTTCGTATGGTCGATTTCCATATCAGAAAGGATTTGGCCGTTTGACCGCCAAGGATTATGAAATCATCAATTGGGCGATGGATGTTACAGGAACACAATTTTTCAAGTATCACCCCGTCGATGCCTTATCCGGCGGCCAGCGTCAGCGGGTGTGGATTGCGATGGCATTGGCTCAGGAAACCGACATGATTTTTCTCGATGAACCGACCACTTATCTGGACATGGCGCATCAGCTTGAAATTCTGGAATTGCTGCAGAAGCTGAACGAAGAACAGGAACGAACGATTGTCATGGTGCTGCACGACTTGAACCAGGCTTCGCGTTTCGCCGATCACATCATCGCGATGAAGAGTGGTGAAATCATTAAATCCGGCTCTAGTCATGAAGTCATGACACCTGAAGTACTGAAAACCGTATTTCGCATCGATGCTGATATTGGCATTGACCCCCGAACACAAAAACCGATCTGCATCACCTATAACTTAATCAAAGGAGCTTGACCCATTATGAAAAAATTATCCCTCTTTCTTTTATTGCTATCTGTATTGCTGCTTGCTGCTTGCAATTCCGACTCAGCTGCCAGCGAATCTCCTGAAACAGCCGATTCGTCCGAGACAATTACATACGAATCCGAAAACGGCCCCGTTGAAGTTCCAGCAGACCCACAGCGTGTCTTGGTCCTCTCTACATATGCCGGCAATGTCTTAGCACTCGATGTACCAGTAGTTGGCGTCGATTCATGGTCGAAAGCGAATCCACGATTTGAAGACGCATTGCAAGACGTCGAAGAAGTGACAGAAGATAATTTGGAGAAAATCATTGAGTTGGATCCTGATTTGATTATCGGTCTTTCAACGATCAAGAATATCGATAAACTGAACGATATCGCGCCTACAGTCACTTATACATACGGCCAAGTGGATTATTTGGAACAACATTTGGAAATCGGTAAATTGGTGAACAAAGAGCAAGAAGCACAGGCATGGATTGACGATTTCAAAACGCGTGCGCAACAAGGCGGCGAAGAAATCCGCGATGAAATCGGAGATGACGCCACGGTTTCAGTCATTGAAAACTTCGATAAGCAATTGTATGTGTTTGGCGACAATTGGGGACGCGGCACGGAAATCCTTTATCAGGAAATGAAATTGAAAATGCCTGAAAAAGTCGAAGAAATGGCTTTAAAAGACGGTTATTACGCTTTGTCGCAGGAAGTGATTGCTGACTATATGGGAGATTATGTTGTTTTCAGCAAAGACAGCGATCAAGACAATTCGTTCCAAGAAACAGCTGTTTATAAAAACACGCCCGCTGTGAAAAACGGTCAGGTTTTTGAAGCCAATGCCAAGGAATTTTATTTTAATGACCCTATTTCTTTGGACTACCAATTGGAGTTTTTCTTGAACCATTTTCTGAACCGCTGACGGCCGAAGAGGAGTTCCTGTTATAGGAATTCCTCTTTATCATTGTCCATTTAATATGGACTTATCCCATATAGAAAAGATGAGGTCCTATGCCAAACCGAACTCAGTTTATTTTGAAAGCAATCGCGGGAATTGCCGCTTTTGTTGTGATGTTTGTCGTATCCATCGCTTTTGGTGCAGCCGATATCAGTGTAAAAGACACCGTTCTAGCATTAGTTTCAAGTACCACCAACGATGCCATTTTGGTCATTCGTGAAATCCGTCTTCCCCGCGAATTGGCGGCTGTCCTTGTTGGCGCTGCACTTGCTGTTTCCGGTGCCATTATGCAAGGCATGACGCGCAATCCGTTGGCGGATCCAGGTCTGCTCGGCTTAACTGCTGGCGCGAATGCTGCGCTTGCAATCACGTTGGCCTTTATTCCTGCTGCTAATTATTTTGGTATTATGATCGCCTGTTTTATCGGTGCCACGGCTGGTGCCTTACTCGTTTTTGGTTTAGGCTCAGCTAAAAAAGGCGGATTTTCACCTTTTCGCATCGTTCTCGCAGGTGCCGCCATTTCGGCATTCTTAAGTGCATTGGCGGAAGGCATCGGAATTTACTTCCATATTTCCAAAGATGTTTCAATGTGGACGGCGGGTGGACTGATTGGCACGACGTGGGGGCAGTTAAAAGTGATTTCTCCCTTTATCGGCATTTCGTTGGTGATTGCTCTCGTACTCGCCCGTCAATTATCCATTCTTAGCTTGAGTGAAGAAGCGGCGATCGGACTCGGTCAAAAAACGATGCAAACAAAAATATTTTTATTCATCGCGATTACCTTATTGGCCGGGGCAGCTGTAGCGCTAGCTGGCAATATGGCATTTGTCGGCTTATTGGTCCCTCATATCGTCCGGGCGATTGTCGGCGTTGACTATCGGCACATTATTCCCATGTCCGCTATTGTTGGAGCCATTTTCATGCTGTTCGCGGATTTGCTTGGCAGAACGATTAATGCGCCTTTTGAAACGCCGGTTGCCGCCATTGTCGCCATGCTCGGCTTGCCGTTCTTTCTACTGATTGTGCGTAAAGGAGGAGGAGCGTTCACATGATCCACGTTGCTTTATTAAAAAAACAGCGCCGCTTATTTTATGTGTTTTTATTACTGATTTTCATGACCATGGTAATTAGTTTTGGCTCCGGCTATTCCTCCTTGTCGTACGATCGCTTGTTTGCGACATTTACCGGACAAGGTACTTTCAAAGAAAATTTCGTATTGTATTCCATTCGCATGCCACGTGTCTTCATTACTTTATTAGCCGGTATGTCGCTCGCACTTGCCGGCGCGATTCTGCAAAGCATCACACGCAATGATTTGGCGGATCCCGGCATTATCGGCATCAATTCGGGCGCGGGTGTGGCCATCGCGGTTTTCTTTCTGTTTATGCCTGTCGATCCGGGCGTGTTTGTCTACTTGCTGCCTGTCGTCGCGTTTGCAGGAGCATTTCTGACCGCTTTCCTGATATACGCTTTTTCATGTAACAAACAGACTGGCCTTCAACCTATCCGACTCGTTTTGGTCGGCATCGGCTTTTCAATGGCACTGTCGGGCATCATGATTGTCTTGATCTCTGCTGCTGAACGCGAAAAAGTCGATTTTATCGCAAATTGGCTTGCCGGAAATATCTGGGGGACAGATTGGCCGTTCATCTTTGCCATTCTGCCTTGGCTCTTGATCCTTATTCCGTTCACTTTGTACAAAGCACATCGCATGAATATGTTGAATTTGAGTGAACCGGTCGGTGTTGGGCTTGGAGTGCCCATTGAAAAAGAACGGCTTGTGCTTTTAATGACTGCTGTGGCATTAGCCGCTGCGGCCGTTTCTGTAACCGGCGGCATTGCTTTTATCGGACTGATGGCCCCGCACATAGCAAAATCATTGGTTGGTCCGCGCCATCAATTATTTTTGCCACTTGCAATCCTGATCGGCGGTTGGCTATTATTACTAGCCGATACAATTGGCCGGAATGTGCTTGAACCGTCAGGAATTCCAGCCGGCATCATGGCTGCCTTAATTGGTGCACCTTATTTCATGTATTTGCTGCTGAAAAAATAAAATCCCTTAGGAAGAATTTTTCCTAAGGGATTTTCATTCAATTAATAAATAAGGACTCTATGTTTATATTTTCACCAATTGCGGTGTTGCTGCTGGTTTGCCAAAATAATATCCTTGGAACAATTGATAGCCTTTTTCTTTCAGCCATACGAAATCTTCTTCCACTTCAACGCCTTCTGCTAATGGCACAGAATCGATTTCAAGTGCTTTTTTCAAAAAACTCAAAGCTATTGCTTGCTTCTCAACATCCTCTGCCACGCCTTGTACGTATTGCATATCGAGCTTCATGTATTTCGGTTTCAGTTCAGCCAACATTTCTGCCGTGCTATAACCTTCCCCAACATCATCCAACGCATATTGGAAGCCTTTTTCTTTATAGTAGGAAAGGATTTTCTTTAAATGGTCCATGTCGTCGACTTTTTCGGTCTCCACCACTTCGAACACCAATTGCTTCGGATCCACACCCAAGTTATTGGCAAGTTCTGTCGTTGAACGCAAGCAGAATTCCGGCGAATAAATCGACGTCGGGATAAAATTGATGAACGCTTTTTCTCCGTTCAATACTGCCGCATGCTTGACTGCCGTCATTCTGCATACGCGGTCAAGCGCGTAAAGACGCCCTCTCGTTTTGGCTGCAGGAAAAATTTCGTTGGGGTAAATCGTTGAACCATCTTCGTTTTGGAAACGCGACAACATTTCATAAGCGAACACATTCAAGTTTCCGTCAACGATCGGTTGGTAATGACAGATGAGCCTTTCGTGCTTGATGACATCGTCAATCCATGCTGTGTTAAAAATGTGCTCTATTTCAGTAATTGGCTGCCATTTTTCTCGATTGATGCGGAACGTTGCTCTTTCCGGGTCCAGCAAATCATTGCAAAAATCCAGAAATTCTCGTGCACCTAGTTCATCCATCTGCAGTTTATTGTCTTTTCGAACCACTGCCATATCTCTTCGTTCCAAAAATTCCGCAACTTGTTCCAACGCCGAGCTGTTCAATTCGCCTTCTAAACGAATTTCAAACTTCAAGCCCGCGACCGTGCAATTATTACATTCCAAAAAAACGTCCCCCTCAAATCTATCAGTACTACTATTTTACTTTATTTGCTTTTTGTTTTGTTAACATTTTATTACAATATTTTATTATGCCAATATATTTATAGATTCTTTACTCGTTTTGTTCGAAAAAAAGAAGACACCTCTCTTCAGGGGTGTCTCAGACTGGAGATAAAGTCTAATGAAAATAAATATCGTTGTATAACCTCCAAGCGGTCTGGCCACTTCGCTTTCCGTGGGCTCAGCTTCAGCCTCCTCGTCACTACCGTTCCTGCGGGGTCTTCAGCTTTCGCTGTCCCACAGGAGTCTTCGTGCCCAGACCGCTTGGGAGATTCGGTTTTTATCAATGTGAGTTATCTTGGTCCACTTTTTCTACTAATCATTCTATGAAGCTTTATGTTCTACTACTCAAAAATCCGGAACACCAAGTGGCGAAGGGCAAGGATGCGCTCCTGCATTGCATCGCTTCGTCTGCGGAAAGCGCCCACTTGGTGTGTAGGATTCCATATAAATACAGGGAAATGAGCGAATATTTTTTGTCCACAGTCTGAGACACCTCTCTTCAGAGGTGTCTCTTCAAGCTTTCGAAAATTTCTTTTTCGCATACACATACGTAACGGCAAGTGCTGCTACTAACACGCCACCTTTGATGATATCAAAAGCGTAATAGGGCAAGTTGAGGATGGTCAGGCCGTTTAAAAGGATGCCGATGACCGCTGCGCCGAAAAACGTACCGAGCGCGTTCGGTTTTCCGGCGCCAAGGACAGAGTAGCCGACGAATACCGCGGCGACCGCTTCCATCATCAACGGCGCCCCCGCATCGATTTGACCCGAGCCGACGCGCGCTGTGAACAGGATGCCTGCCATTGAAGCGAAAATACCGGATACGACATATGCAGCAAGTTTCACTTTTTTCACATTGACGCCAGACAAGGTCGCCGCTTCTGCATTGCCACCGGTCATATAGAAGACACGTCCCCAGCGCGTATGATTGAGGACAAGATAAGAAGCGAGCACCAAGACGACCATGATCCATACCGGCACAGGCAATCCGAGCATCTGCCCTTGGCCAATCCACAAGAACGCCTCGGATAATTGACCAGGCGCCGTACCGCCAGAAGTGAGCGGCATATTGTTGTAGATTGAATAGCCTTCCGTATAGGTGCGGTGCAAGCCGGCCACGATATACATCATGCTGAGCGTTGCAAGCAAATCCGGAATGCCGAGCACGACGATCAGGAAGCTATTGACGACGCCAGCCAACACGCCGATCAATAGCGGCAATAACAACACGAGCCATAACGGCATATCGTACCAGACCATGAGCGAAGCGGTGACAACTGTCGATAACGACATCGTTGAGCCGACCGATAAATCGAAGCCATCCACGACAAGCGTGAACGTTACGCCGAGTGCTAACAAGGTCACGATCGAAATCGACCGCAAAATGTCACTGAAGTTTCCATACGTTAAAAAAGCTTCACTGACTGTGCTGAAATAAAAGATAATGATGGCTAATAAAGCGATTGCGCCGTATTTAAACAGAAATTGTATGGCTTTCTCTTTCGCGTTGCTGCCCGTTTTCGGCAGGCTCTTCTTTTCCACCGCTTGCATATAACAAAATCCTTTCCTGGGTCGCTTCTTGCCGTGAGAATTCCTTCACGATCTGACCGTTGTCCATGACCAAAATCCGATCGGAGATGCCGATCGCTTCATGAATTTCGCTGGAGAAATAAAGACAGCTTTTGCCGCTTGCTGCCAATTGGCGGATCAGCTTGAAAATATCCACTTTCGCACCAATATCAACGCCTTTGGTCGGCTCATCGAATAAATACAGCTTCGAATCGAGCGACATCCATTTGCCAATGGCCACTTTTTGCTGATTGCCGCCGCTTAGGTGAACGAGCGGTGTATCCGTATGGTTTGTTTTTATTCGCAAGCGATCGATTATGTCTTTGGCAAATGCCGTTTCCGCTTTTTTATCCATAAAGAAGCGGGGCGAGAACCTACGCAGATTCGGGAACGATGCATTTGTTGCAAGCGATTCTTGGACGAACAACCCTTCTTTGCGCCGTTCTTCCGGCACCAACGCCATTCCTGCTTTGATGGCATCTGCCGGATGCTTCAGCTTTAACGACTTGCCGTCAAGACGAATCGTGCCTGTCGTCTTTTTCGTTTCACCGAACAACGCTTTCGCCAATTCGGTTTTTCCCGCTCCGACCAATCCGACGATGCCGACAATTTCCCCAGCTGCTACAGCGAACGAGATGTCTTTCAATTTGCCTTTGTCTGCCAAACTTTCCACGACCAGTTGCGGTGCGCCGATGTCGTGCGCGCGGTGCACCAGTTCGTTGCTCAGTTTTGCCCCAAGCATCGATTCGACTACTCGTTCCTGCGATGCGGTTTTCGTTTCGAACGTTTCGACCCATGTGCCTTCCGCCATGACGGTGATGCGGTCGCTAATGTCAAACACTTCCGGCAGACGGTGCGAGATGAAAATGCAGCCGACGCCTTGAGCTTTCAAGTTTTCGATCACTGAAAACAATTTAGTCGATTCATGCAGCGATAGCGGCGCCGTCGGTTCATCAAAAATGATGATTTTCGCTGAATGAACCAATGCCCTGGCGATTAATACGAGCTGTTTTTCCGCTAAGCTTAAATTGGCCGCTTTTTGACCGACTGCGATGTGGTCCGCTTGCAGCTTTATCAATACGTTGCGCGCATCGTCATGCAGCTTTTTTTGCGAGATGAAAAAACTGCTTCCTGACGCAAACGTATCAAGCAAGATATTTTCCGCCACTGACAATTCAGCGACGATTGCCGTATCGACTTCTTGGTAGACCGTATAAATGCCATGCTCTTTTGCGTCTTTTGGCGAATGCAGCTCGAGCAAAGAACCGTCTAATGTCATCTCTCCTTCGTCCTGGCTATAGACCCCCGATAAAATTTTCATCAACGTGCTTTTTCCGGCCCCGTTGACCCCGAGCAACGCATGAACTTCGCCCCTTTCAAGGCTGAATTGCGCTTGCTCCAACGCCTTGACGTGGCCGAACGCTTTGCGGATCGCGGTCATTTCCAGTAGCGGATGTTCCATCTCCCCGCCTCCTTTCTTCGAAAAGAGCTGCCCCCCACCGTGCAGGACAGCTCCGTTTGCGTTTACTTGCCTTCGAGTTTTTTCAACTCATCCGTGTAGCCTTGGTCGCTTGCGCCCCAACCTTCGATGTATTCGCTCAGTTCAGCTGTTGTGATTGCTTCTGATGGAAGTTTTTCAGCATCGACGAATACCGGCTCCAATACGACTTTTTGTTCCGGCTTTTCGCCATTGATCAATTGATACGCGTAGCGCACTTGCACGCGTCCGATATCTTTCGGATCCACTGCAGCAGCTGCTACCCATGGGCTTCCATCTTTTTGGATGATCTGCAAATCTTCATCGCTCATATCGATGCCGTACACTTTAATATCTGTGCGACCCGCTTGTTCAATGGCGCGCACTGCTCCTTTTGCAAATTCGTCCCACGCTGCCCAAACCGCTGTAATGTCGCCTTCGTTCGGGTATTGTTTCAAAATCGCTTCCATTTGCGCTTGTGTATCAAGCGCCGTGTTTTTTGTGGCGCCGCCAAATGCGGTAATTTCAGTAATGCCCGGATTGTCCGCTAGGAATTTTTCGTAAGCGACTTGGCGTCGTTCCATCGGCGCAAAGCCTGCTACCCAAATTTTGACGATGTTCGCTTTACCGCCGCTGTCTTCAGCTAATCTTTCCAGCGTCATTTCAGCCATTTTCTGGTCGCCTTGTTCTAGCGACACAACGCCGTCTACATCGACTCCTGCATCAAACGCCACGACTGGTATGCCTTTTTCAACTGCCTTTTCCACGCCTTGGTTCAACGCTTCTTTCGTGCCATGGTCGATCAAAATCGCGTCAAATCCTTGATTGATCGCCGCATCTAAGTTCGATGCCATTTTCGCCAAATCGCCTTCAGACGTGAACACCGTTACGCTTCCTGCGAATTTTTCGGTTTGTTCTTTTACGCCTTCTATGTACTGGGCGGAAAACGTTCCAAGGTTAATCTGCATGATCAATGCCACTTTTTTGCCGGCTAACGGATGGTCTGATGCTTCCGCTTTTGTAGCACCGGTTGTCTCTTCTTCACTGACTTCCCCTTTCGGCTGGCATGCCGCTAAGAACGCCCCTATGATCAATATGAATGTGATGAATAAAAACGATTGTTTTTTCATGAATCTGCCCCTTTTCCTGTATATGCGCCGAGAACGGCGGGAATGTTTTGTTCAAAATCTGCAGTGATGATGCCTTTTTCCGTGATGATCGCTTTAATGAGTCTTGCAGGTGTAACGTCAAATGCCGGATTGAATACTTTCGTGCCTTCCGGTGCTATTTGCACCCCAGCAATGTGCGTAATTTCATCCGCCTTGCGTTCTTCGATTGGAATGTCCCTGCCGGATGAAATGGTTAAATCGAATGTCGAAGCTGGCGCTGCTACATAAAACGGGAGGCCGTAAGCATCTGCCAGCAATGCTAAATTCAAGGTTCCGATTTTATTGGCCGTGTCGCCGTTCACTGCAATGCGGTCGGCACCGACGATGATCGCTTCGATTTCTTTTGCGCCAATTGTGTGCGCCGCCATGCTGTCCGTGATTAACGTCACGTCAACGCCTGCTTGCTGCAGCTCCCAAACCGTCAAACGGGCTCCTTGGAAAACCGGGCGCGTCTCGCAAGCAAATACTTCGAATTGCCGTCCCCGTTCGCTGCCGAGATGAAACGGCGCTAACGCTGTCCCGTATTTTGCGGTAGCAATCGACCCGGCATTGCAAATCGTCATTACGCGCGTTTTGCCTTCTAAGAGCGACAGGCCATACTCCCCGATTTTTTTACACGACGCTTCGTCTTCTTCGTGGATGCGCACCGCTTCTTCTAGCAAAAGCGTTTTTCCTTGTTCGACAGTTGCGGCAGTCTTCACTTTCGCTGTTAACCGCTCCAGCGCCCACATGAGATTGACCGCGGTTGGGCGTGAACTGCCAAGGTATGCAGCGTCTTTTTCGATGTAATGGAAAAACGTATCAAGTTCAGCCGTATCGTGCCGGTTTGCAGCAAGCGCGAGCCCGTATGCTGCGGTGATGCCGATTGCGGGTGCGCCTCGCACTTTCAAGGTAATAATTGCGTCAAAAACAGCTTCCAAAGAATTCAGCTCCACGTACTCAATCACATGCGGCAATTTCTGTTGATCAAGTATCGCCAATTTGCCATCGTTCCACGTGATGGATAAAGGAATCGCCATTACTCTACCTCCCCGATCAACGCAGTCACTTCATGAATGCTTTTCACTTTGTCGCGCTGTACGACGAGCTTCTCACCCAACGCTAATGCCTGTTTTTTCAATTCGATGCGGCGGCTGTCGTCTTCGATGCCGTCGAGGTCTTTCACATGCGCAAGGCCAATCGTTCGGCGAATCAGTTCGCAGCCTGCAAAGCCCAATGCATCACGGAAAATTTTCTCGATGATGAACTCTCGGTAGCCCGCCGTGTTGCGGTATGCTTCCACGCCTTTTGCCTCCCATAACGTAGCAAATCTAGCTTTAAACGTTTCCCATGTCTGCTCAATATGTACATCAATCACGTTCCGCTCTTCACCATTCCGCGTGAGCGATTGAAAAATCAAGTTTGCAAGAAACACGCCGACATCGAAACCGATCGGCCCGTAGAACGCGAATTCGGGATCAATGACTTTCGTCTCGCTGTCGCTGGAGAAGATGCTTCCGGTATGAAGGTCTCCGTGCAATAGCGCTTCCGCTTCCGTTAAAAAACTGAATTTCAATTTCGCCGCTTCTAGCTGAAGCGTTTGGTTCGCCCATAACGCCTCGACAGCCGGTCGCAATTCCGATTCGAAATCATTGGTTTCATGATCAAAAAATGGATCTGTAAAAATCAAATCCTCGGTGATTTTGCACAATTCCGGATTCGAGAAAGCCGCAGCGAGTTTTTTCTTTTCAAACGGGTGCAGCGCAAAATCAGACGTATGGAACAAGGTGCGCGCCAAGTATTCACCGATATCGGTTGAAAGTTTCGGGTAAGCCTCTCCTTCGATCAATCCTGCCCGGGCAATCGTCAAATGCGACAAATCTTCCATGACTGTCAATGCCAAGTCAGCATCGGTCGCATACACCGCCGGCACCAAATGCGGCACGAATTCGCCGTGTTTCCGAAGGGCCTCCGCTTCGATCTGGGCGCGTTGCAAGGTCAGCGGCCAGCTTTCACCGACCACTTTCGCGTACGGCAATGCTTGTTTTAAAATGACGCTCTTGCCGCTTTCCGGATCAACGACGCGAAACACATAATTCAAATTGCCATCCCCGATTTCCGTGCATTGCAGCGTAGCGTCTTCTGTAAACGGATAATGCGTTTTTGCTAACGCCACCGCTGTATCTATCGTCAGTTCTTCGTATTGTTTTGCTGTGATTGTCATCTGTCATCTACCTTTCGAATGCAAAATAAAAAGCCTCTTTCCCAAAAGAAAGAGGCTCAGAAATATAGATTCCATGCCTCTTATCTTTCAGAAATGTACATTTCTGATGGAATTAGCACCGTGCCTTGCGGGATGTAAATCCCGGCGCAAAAGCGCCCCTTCTCACGAAGGTATTACGGTCGGTTGCTGGGCGTCATAGGGCCAATATCCCTCTGCCTGCTCTTGATAAGAGTTGTTTGATGCGTATGTGTTTGTTGTTTGAAAAGAATCCTATCACGGTTCAGAATTGTGTGTCAATAAAATTTTTCAGTTCTTTTTTTCATTTCGCTTCAGGTGGACGCTTTCCGCGGGGCGGGCATGAAGCCTCCTCAGTCCGCTAGACGCGGACTTCCGGGGTCTCCATTGACCCGCTAGTCCCGCAGGAGTCGCCACCTTCCGCTCCATTCAAAGGTATAACTTTATAGAAAATAATTTCTGACAAAAAAGAATACAAAAGATGTACTCTTTTTATTTTATTTATTCCTAGATATGGAGCAAAACAACGAAGACTCTCGCCGCTAAAACATGTGCTTTTCCGCAAGCTAATTTGCAGAATATCGATCTAACATTTATCATTATCCCCAAAATTAAATTTACAGATAATTATTGACAGAAAGTTTCAATCGTGGAATAATCAGAATTACTTTCAATCACAATAATTACATACGCATTCTTATTCAGAGCAGGTGGAGGGACAAGCCCTATGATACCCGGCAACCGGTCCAGTGATGGACACGGTGCTAATTCTTGCAGCCCTATGATGGGCTGAGAAATAAGAAGTTGTTAAGCCCATTAACCTCTTCTTGTTTGAAGAGGTTTTTTTATGTTTTCAGATCAATGTAAACGGAGTGTGAAAGACTTGAGCAGATTAACAGCGACTTACCAACTATATGGAAAACCCGGTTCATTTGAGAAAAAAGCGGAAAGCATCGCGCTTGGTTTGACGATCGGTTCTTGGACCGATTTGCCGTTGCTTGAACAGCAGCAATTAAAGCAGCATAAAGGCGAAGTTGTCTCGGTTACGGAGTTTCCAGATGCAGCCCATCCGCTAAAACCAGGGTTGATCCGTGCCGAAGCCAAAATTTCGTATCCGAGCGCGAACTTCTCCCCGGACATCCCGGCAATCTTGACAACGGTGTTTGGAAAACTATCTCTCGACGGTGAAGTAAAGCTGCTCGATCTGGATTTTGACGATGAACTACTCGGGCATTTCCCGGGTCCGCAGTTCGGCATTGAAGGCGTACGCGAGCAACTTGGCGTTTTTGACCGTCCGCTTGTGATGAGTATTTTTAAAGGCGTGATCGGACGGGACCTCACATTTTTGAAAGACCAGCTTCGTCAGCAGGCGCTCGGCGGCGTCGATCTTGTAAAAGACGATGAAATTCTGTTCGACAATCCACTCACCCCCTTAGAAGAGAGGGTCACAGCTGGCAAAAACGTATTGCAACGCGTTTTTGATGAGACGGGTCACCGGACGTTGTATGCGGTGAACTTATCCGGCCGCACGTCGATGCTTCGCGACAAAGCGAAAAAAGCACGCGAGCTCGGTGCGGACGCATTGCTGTTTAATGTTCATGCGTACGGGCTTGATGTGCTTCAGGAATTAGCAGAAGACAAGGAAATCGGCCTTCCATTGATGGCCCACCCGGCATTCAGCGGCGCGTTCACTTCTTCTCCGTCTTATGGATTGGCTACAGCGCTGGCACTTGGTAAATTGACGCGTATGGCGGGAGCGGATTTTTCGTTATTTCCCTCCCCTTACGGCAGTGTTGCACTTGAAAAGAGCCAGGCGTTGGCACTTGGCGAAGAATTGGTCAAGGATAGCCCATTGAAGCGCGCTTTCCCGGTTCCATCTGCCGGCATCCATCCGAGTTTGGTACCGCAATTGTTTGAGGATTTCGGTTCAGACAGCATCATTAATGCAGGAGGCGGCGTCCACGGACATCCGGACGGCGCAGCGGGCGGCGGAAAAGCATTCCGCCAAGCAATTGACGCTGTTTTGAACGGCCAATCACTCGCCGACGCGGCAAATCAGCAAGACGAATTAAAAAAAGCTTTGGATATTTGGGGGTAACGACCATGAATAAAGCAGTCATTTTCTGTGATTTTGACGGCACCATCACCAACTCAGACAATATTTTCGCGATTATGAAGCATTTTGATCCACCCGGTTGGGAACCGATAAAAGATGCCATCCTGGCTCAGGAAATCTCGATCCGTGAAGGCGTATCGCAGATGTTTTCACTTTTGCCGACATCAAAAAAAGATGAATTGATTGAATTTGTCTTGGCACAAGCGCAAATTCGGGAAGGCTTCGCTGATTTTGTCGCGTATACGCGTGAACAAGAGATTCCGCTTTACATTGTCAGCGGCGGCATCGACTTTTTTGTCCACCCGCTACTTGAACCATTTGGTCCTTTTGCAGGCGTGTACTGCAACGAATCGGATTTCTCGGGAGAAACGATTCAGCTCGTTTTTCCACATGGCTGCGATGAGCAATGTCCGAGCCAAGGCTGCGGATGCTGCAAACCATCGATCATGCGTCGTTTGCTGAAAGAAGATGCACAAAGTGTGGTGATTGGTGATTCCATCACCGATTTGCAAGCCGCAAAACAAGCGGATATCATCATCGCACGCGATTTTCTTATCGAAAAATGTGAAGAACTCGGCCTCTCGTATGAGCCATTCGAAAACTTTTATGACGTCATGAACATCATCACCGAAAAACTAGAGGTGACTTCATGACAGCTTATCAAGAAAGATGGCAGGAGCTCGCAGACATTAAAGACGAATTGGCGCTACGCGATTGGTTTATGGGCACGAGCGGCAATTTGGCGATCAAGGTTCAAAATGCCCCGCTCGAATTTCTAGTGACGGCGAGCGGCAAAGACAAACGCAAAAGAACACCGGAAGATTTTTTATTAGTAAACGCTGATGGCAAGGCCGTAGCAGAAACATCGTTGAAGCCATCTGCTGAGACATTGTTGCATTGCGCCGTCTATTCCCAAACAAGCGCCGGCTGCAGCTTACACATCCATACCGTTGCCAATAACGTCATTTCTGAAATTTATGGCGATCAAGGGAAAATCGATTTTAAAGGACTCGAACTCATCAAAGCATTCGGGCTATGGGACGAAGACGCTGTATTAACGATTCCGATCATTCCAAACCACGCATATATCCCTGACCTAACGGGAGAGTTTAAAAAACACCTTTCCGCTGATAGCGGGGCTGTACTGATCCGCAATCACGGCATCACCGTATGGGGCAAGGATTCGTTTGAAGCGAAGAAATTACTGGAAGCTAGCGAGTTTTTGTTTCAATACCAGCTCGCTTTATATCAAATACAATCACATTAAGAGGGGGAAATTTTCATGGCTATTATTAAAATCCAAGGCACGAACGAAACAATCGAGGAACAAAACGAAGTTGCAGCATTTTTGGAGCAACAAGAAGTTGTTTACGAACATTGGGATATCGAAAAATTGCCGGAGCATTTGCGCGAGAAGTTTGATCTTAGCGACGCTGAAAAAGAAGAGATTTTGGCCGCATTCCAAGCCGAAATCGATGACATTTCACAACGCAGAGGCTACCAGGCGGCCGATATCATTTCACTTTCCGATTCCAATCCGAAGTTGGATGAGCTATTGAAGAACTTCCAGCGCAAACATATTCACACGGATGACGAAGTCCGTTATATCGTCAGCGGCCATGGCGTCTTCATCATTCAAGGCAAAGACGAACGCTTTTTCGAAGTTCACCTAACGCCTGGCGATTTGATCTCTGTTCCTGAAAACATCACGCATTATTTCACATTGGCCGACGACCGCAAAGTTGTCGCCGTGCGCATCTTCGTTACGACTGAAGGCTGGGTTCCGGTATACCAGGAAGAAGAAAGCGTGCAATCTTGATTAGATGACTCGAGCCGACCAAAGTGTCGGCTCTTTTTGTTTCGCCTTTTTTACGGAACTTTATTCGCGCGTAGCCGTAAACAATAGCAAGAACTTTTAAGGGAAGTGACCACATATGAAAGAAAAAGCTGCCCGTTTGAACTTCGTAACCGGCATAGCGGTTGGAATACCGTTCTTTATCCTGGGCATCGTCCAGAAAAATATTGCGTTTTTTATCATCGGCGTATCGCTCGCAATTTCGCTTAGCGCGACTTCGCTTTTAATGCCGAAAGATAAGAAGAAAAAGAAAAAATAATAACGTTACCTTATTTACAAATAGCCGTTCCGCTTCAATCCGTATTTTTCATGATAAATAGCCCGCTAATCAAGGTTTTGATTAGCGGGCTTCTTCATTGATATCAACGAGTTCATTGTCTCAGTAACTTTCTTACTCAGTTATTTTTCGACTCAAGCCGTCCTTGTCATTGAATTGGATTTTCCCGATTTTCCCTTCCTTCGGCACAATGGCGTTTCCATCGAAACGATAATCGCTTGTTTCGCCATTGTCGTTTTCGTAAGTGACGTTGAACATGAAGTTATAGAACGTGTCCTCATTTTCACTTTGATTGATTTGGATATCCGATGTAGTTATTTTGTATTCTTGATCAGAAAACGAATAATAAAATGCTCCTGATCGACTAAAAATATCATAGGCATTTTCGGTGAAATAAGGTGAATAAGTGTCTTTTATATAGTTGATATACGCTTTGTATTTCGGTGTTTCCATCCAAGCATCATATTCTTCCTGACTCATATCCCCTGTTTGAGTTGCCGTTGCCGCATCCCATAATTCCCTGTATTTTTTGTCTGGGCCGTTAAACTCTTTTTCAATGACTGCTTGGATCGTTTCCCGGTTTTTAGCGTCGATCTCATTTGTTTCTACAACATCATTCTTTTCCGCTGTCCCGTTTTGTGAACATCCGATGATCAAGAAGCATGAACAGATCAAAATCAAAATCCCTATCTTTCTTTTTGCAGACAAGTGCGCATTCGTTTTCAAGAAATTCATTCGTTTTCCTCCTTTTACATTCGAGAGTGCCAGTTGTTTTGAAAAATTTATTAATAGTTATACGAATAAATTATGGAATAGTTCCACTTTTTTACATTGAAAATTCCAAATTTCTTTCCCACCAGCTAATATCATCAAAAATAGCACTGCTGATTCGCACATTTAGGTTGATAAAAACCTTGCGAGTCAGGGTGCTATTTTTTAAACGGGCTAGGCGCAACCAGGGGACGAATGCTTTTCTCGGCTCCTGGCGAAAGCCAGACCCAAAGCGGCCGAAGCGTTTTCAATTTACTTCATTTATAAAAACTTTTCAAAACTCAAGCATTTAACTTTAAACCAACTAAACGACTTGGTATAATAAAAAATAATTAAAGGAGGCTACTTTTTATGTCTATTCCAAAACCGCTTGTGCAATCCAACCAAGCTTTCATCGTCCTCTCTGTCATCCTTGCCCTGGTTTTCCATAAAGCGATTTTATTGCTGCCGTTCCTAATCGGTGCATATACATTAATCACGAAAAAGAATCCGCTCATCCAATTCAATAAACGGTTTTTGAAAAAACCGGCGAACCAATATATTCAAGAAGACCGCGATCAACAGCTTTTCAATCAATGGATTGCGACTGTCTGTCTCGGATTGTCTCTGATCTTGTTTGCACTTGGCGCAACTGTCGCCGGCTATTTGTTCAGCATCATGGTATTAATTGCTTCAAGCGCTGCATTAATGGGCTATTGCATCGGCTGCACGATCCGCTACCGCTATATGATGTGGAAACACAATAAAACCAAAATGCAATATTAAACGAAAAAACCGAAAGCGGC
>JBFEIJ010000015.1:0-40016 GCA_041553775.1 Planococcus sp. (in: firmicutes) | reverse complement strand
GGCTCACATGAAACTGAAAATCATACATACAAACGACGTCCACAGCAATTACGATGCGTTTGCACGAGCGGCGACGCTGATCAAACAATTGAAAGATGAACACACATTGGTGCTTGACGGCGGTGATTTCGCAGACTTTAAGAGCATTGAATTGCAAGGAACGCGCGGCATTGCTGCATTTGAACTGCTTGAATCTGTCGGCTATGACGCCATGACTATCGGCAATAACGAAATGTTCAATGGTATGGACACACTTGAATATATGGCGGTATCAAGCCCATTACCGTTCATCAGCAATAATTTACTGAAAAAAGACGGAAGCGTTATTCAAGGCGTCATGAAAAGTGCCATTTTGCATAAAAACGGGTTGCGCATTCTCGTCACGGGATCTTCCCCTGACCTTGACGTATTTAATGATGGACTAGGCATCAGCTTGTTGGATTACACAGCCATGACCCAACAGGAAATTCGGCGCCATGATGGCGAATACGATTTGTGCATTTTGCTCAGCCACGTCGGCACCTCAGCAGACAATGCGTTGGCACAAGCAATCCCTGAGATCGATGTCGTCATTTCAGCGCATGACCATAAACTTTATCCAGAAGCAAAAATCGTCAATAACACCATTATGAACAGCACGGGTAAGTATGCGGAACACATCGGAGTAATAGAACTTGAAGTAGTTGATGGTCAAGTCGAATTGCTCTACTCCGCAACTCTCCCAACGAAAGAAGCGGAACGAGATCCTGCCATTTTGGAAGTGCTGAAAACCAATAAAGCGAAAGCCATCGCTGTGTTGAGCGAACCGCTGTACAGTCTGCCTCAGCCACTTTGGCATGACGTCATTGAAGAAAATCCACTGGCTAACCTCATTGCGGACGGGTTGCGTGATATGATGCCGTGCGATATCGGGTTGATCAATAGCGGAATCGCCAATGCAGGCTTATTCCAATACGTGTCTCGGAAAAAGCTGATTGAAGTGTGCCCTTCTCCATTAAATCCGACTTCTTTTGAGGTTCAAGGCAAGCATTTGAAAGAGGCATTCGAGCAATCACTTGATGCACAATTTTGCTTAGCTGATGGTCGTGGACCCGGATTCCGTGGAAAGTTTGTCGGCAGTCTCCACATATCCGGGGCAACCGTTTTACACGACGGCAGCCACGTTCAAGACATATTGATCAACGGTGAGCCGATGGACGATAATCATTGGTATCGAGTCGCCAGTTCAGACTACTTGCAGCGTGGCTCAGGCTACCCGTCTCTGGCCAATAACCGAAATGATGTCTACTTGCCGGAGGAAATCAAAGATGTCATCCAGCAGTACGCTAAGCAGCCTAAATTTGTGGAGCAGGCTTTTGAAATGCGCATGTCGAAGGAAATCAAAACTCCTAGTTAATGAATAACCTAAAAGAGCCGCATTCCCAAAGAATAACTGGGAATGCGGCTCTTTTCTTTTTTATTCGGTTAATTCATATACTCGCGCTTCATAGGCATGCAATTGTTGCGGGTCGATTCCTTCGTAATTGGCCAACAAGAGCTTGCCATCTTTCGGCTCATCCCAATAACATGGATATCCTGTCAAATTCACGGCCACCAATACGGTCTTGCCTTCGAAATGGCGTTTATAAGCATAGATCGAATCGTGTCCGGCATTTGCCAGTTCATAGTTTCCATAGATCAACACATCACTATGCTTGCGCAGCCATATCATTTGTTTGTAAAAAGATAGAATGGAATGCGGATCTTGCAATTGTGTTTCCACATTCAAATACGTGTAGTTCGGATTGACGCGCATCCACGGTTCTGCAACCGAGAAGCCTGCATGTGTGCTCGCATCCCATTGCATCGGAGTCCGTGAATGATCGCGGCTTTGTGGCCGGATAAGCGTCATCACAGCATCATGCTCCATACCCGCTGAACGGTTTAAATGGTACATGTTTTTCGTTTTCACGTCGTTATAATGGTCAAGCTCTTCGAACGGCGCATTTGTCATGCCGATTTCCTGACCTTGGTAGATGAACGGCGTGCCTTGCATGAAGAAATACATACAGGCAATCGCAGTCGCGCTTTCGCGCCAATATTCCTGATCATTGCCCCAGGAAGACACAATGCGTGGTTTGTCGTGGTTTTCGATGAAGAGCGCGTTCCAGCCATGGCCTTCTACGCCTTTCTGCCATTTCGTCAAAACTTCCTTCAAGCGAGGAACATCGATGCCGTGGATGCTTCTGTCCCATAAGCTCATGCTTTCAAACTGAAAGACCATATTGAATTTACCGTCTTCTTCGCCGATCCATTCTTCTACGTCCTCGATTTTTACGCCATTCGCTTCCCCTACGGTCATGATGTCGCGTCCAGCGAATGTTTTGTCGCGCAGCTCCGTCAGCATTGGTTGGATGCCATCAACATTCATCATTTTGTCCCATGCTTCAACGTAAAGATTTTGCTCCGGATCTTCGATATCGGTCAAGTCCTTTTTGATGTGGCTGATTGCGTCCACGCGGAAGCCATCAATTCCTTTATCAAGCCACCAGTTCACCATATCGTAAAGCGATTGGCGCACTTCTTCGTTTTCCCAGTTTAAATCCGGCTGTTTTTTTGAAAACAGATGCAAATAATATTGCTTCGAGTCTTCGTCGTATTCCCAAGCCGATCCGCCGAAAATACTTTCCCAATTCGTCGGCTCATCGCTCCAGATATACCAATCGCGCTTGTCGTTGTCTACTGATGCGCGCGATTCCATAAACCATGGATGTTCGTCGCTCGTGTGATTGATCACAAGATCGATGATCAATTTCATACCGCGTGCGTGAACTTCGGCCAATAACCGGTCAAAGTCCTCCATCGTTCCGAACTCTCCCATAATGTCTTGGTAATCGCTGATGTCGTAGCCATTGTCGTCATTTGGCGATTTGTACATCGGACATAACCAAATTACATCAATGCCCAAGTCTTTCAAATAATCCAGTTTACTGGTGACGCCATTGACGTCACCAATGCCATCGCCATTTGAATCCATGAAACTACGCGGATAGACTTGATATGCGACTGCTTCTTTCCACCATTTTCTCTTCATAACTGATCCCTCACAAAGACTTTGGCCTAATCACTTCCAATCAACCGGCTTCAGCCCTAGATTCTGTGTGAATATACCCATATGTCTGTTCTATAATAATAGTTTATTTCCATCGTCCAGCAACAATTCTAATAAAAAAACAAATATCAGTTGACAGTGTAGCAGAATTCGACCGGAACACCAAGACATTTTACTACTATTTCTTTGTGAGCAAATTCAATTGTGAAGAAACACCTCTTTCTACTTTTAGTATGCTTTTATATTACCTTATTTACGCATTAAAAACCTAATATTGAAACTATTCTTAAATATTTTAAAAATAGTGTGATGAATACGTTTACAATGCTTTTATATGGATTTTCACCCTTATTTAGCCATGGTAAATTATTGATTTAAAGTGATTTTTTATGTCCTTCTCAAGACCTACATAACGAAAAAAACCAGATCGCTGCAATAAGACATTGCCGCGCGCTGGGCTTTTCTCTATGTTCAATTTGATTCGCCCGCGCTTGTGCGTTTGGGTGATATCAATACAACTTCTGTCCACAGTTTGAACAGAATTTTGCACCTTCGGTTTTCTGGCCGCAGTTTGGACAGAAATTGGGCGCTTTGCCACTGCTTGAGTCTGGAGTAGCAGGCGATTTCGATTGCTCGTCTTTTTTCATGCCTTCCATCATTTCCTTCGCCATGCCCATCCCCATCATCATGCCGGCCATATCTGACGCGCTGCCCGCACCCGATGATTTTCCGGATGCCATCGCATCGGTCATGGACACTTGTTGGTATTTCTTCATATCTCCTACCATGCCATACGAGGCGTTTTTGGTGATCATGTCTTGAATTTCTTTTGGATAATTGAAACTCATGATTTGAAAGCCCATGATTTTCATACCGTCGTCCATTATCTCCATATTGAGGTCGTCCTGAATGCCCGCTCCGATTTCATGGGCATTCGCTTGAAGATTGAACATATCCTTGCCTTCCCGCGGAATCCATTTCATCAACAATTGATCCAAAATGGCGGTGATGCGGATTTTCACATCTTCCACGAGGTAGCTATTGCGCACACCCGCCACTTTATCAATCAATGCGAGGTAATCGTTCACTTTAAATTGGAACGTGCCGTTTGCACGAATCGGCATACCGCCCGGCAGTCCCGGCGCGTGGATATTGATCGGGTTCTGGGTGCCCCACCGAACAGTGAATTCTTTCGTGTTGACGAACAGCACTTCCACGCGCATGCCGGTGTTAAAGCCGAAGCGGAAACCTTTTAATGAAGACAAAAAGGGAACGATTTCTGATTCGATGTCGTACTCACCTTCGTCTTCAAAGATTCCTTCGATTTTTCCATGATCAAGAAAAATGGCGTCTTGGCCGGGTCGAATGACGAGCTTGCTGCCTTTTTTGATTTCGTTATTGGTCCATTTCCAAAAAATCATATCTTCCCTGAATTCTTCCCATTCCACTACATCTGAAAATTGATTGCCGAAAAAAGCCATGCTGTTCATTCCTTCCGTGTATTGGTTATCCTATTAGAATTTTCGGCCGCCTCCGCTGAAAGAGCGACCACCACCGGTCATTCCGCCGCCCCCGAAACCCCCTCCACCACCTTTGTTTTTCTGAATTTTGGTGCGCGTCACGGTTTTATTGCGGAAACGGTCTTCGCGATTTCTTACTTGAGTATTATTGCCGTCAAAATAAGTTCGCGGCGTCGTTGTGACACGACCGCCAGAATTATACAGCATCGAACCAACGATTCCTCCGCCAAGCGCGAGTGCCACGGCCGCATGCAGCCACGTTTTCAGAAAAATGCTTTCCGGATTCACACCTGGACGGTAATCCATATACTCGTTTGACGCGTCCATCGTTTCTTCAAATGCTCCTCCGTAATCACCTTCCTGCAAATACGGCACAATGCGGTCGAGCACGAGTTCGATGCGTTCGTCATCGAGCGACGTTTCCACAGTGCCAAACCCCGCTAAAAACACCTCGCGGCTTGCGATGTCGATTGTCAGTAAGACCGCGTTTTCCTCGTTATTATCGACAGCCCATTCATCAAAAAAATCACCCATGTACGTTTTGATGTCTTTGCCTTCCATGCCGTCTGTCGTCAAAAACAGAAAATCGGCATTTTCTTCACGGCTGTATTCCACGGCCTTCGCTTCTAAATCTTGCGCCTCGGTTCCATTCAGCAAGCCCGCATTGTCGTAAATGTGCCGGTCTGAAACAGCAGCGACTCCAGAAGCAGCCAGTAGCCAGAAAAGACATACGAATGCGATCCATAAAAAAGGTGTGTTGGAAACGCGCTTGTTCACCACAACACACCTCCGATAAGAAATGCGATTGTTTTCATTAATGCAAAGGCTCCCACGGTAATCCCGAGAAACCAACCCACGACTTTTGCTGTGCTGATCGGCGGTTTGCCGACCACTTTTCCCGTTTGGCCATTCATCGCAAAAGTATGCTCTTTGTTTTCAAAGTCGTAATACACCATCCATACCGGGAACAGCGTATAATATGCGTTTTTCTTGTTGGCCCGAATTTGCTTGTTCGTGTAGCTGACCGTCGAATATCCGGAAATCGTGGTTCCGATGTAGGCATCAATATAAGGCACAACTTTCGACTCGATGCGTGAAAAAAGCGAATCATCATCGTAATCGTATTTCTCGGATAAATAGCCTGCCAAATATGGCATTCGGAAATCCTTCAGTTCTTGATAATCATATGGCTCCAGCTTGTCCATCAACTCGTCGTCCATTTTCTCAGAAGCATCGGCTGGCACTTTCAAATAGCTAAGGTCGATGTCGCGATACACGTCATAAAATTCGGTTTCTGTGTATACCGTATCTCCGCTTGTGTAGCTGCGGGTCCTCGTTGCGACAGCAGCGACTTCAGCGCTGCCATCAATATCGTAAAGCCAGAACGGCACATACATCCCGGTCATTTTCTTGATACGGTCACCGCTCATGAAACCGCGTGGCGCCAAACGGCCTTTACCGGTCCATTTTTTGAAAGCCGCTTCTGCTTCTTCTTTGCTGATTGAAAACGGAATCACTTTGGCTGGAGCGAATTCACCCGTTAAACGGTCAGCCAAAATGACCGGTGCGCCGCAAAAACTGCAATGGGTTGCCGTGGTTTCAGCATCCGTCAAAAGCACGGCGCCGCAATTCTCGCAATGATATTCTTTCGCCTCTGCTGTTTCCGGAATCAGCTGGATGTTCTCAGGAGGAAAAGTTTCAATATCTTCCTGCCAGCCGCAGCTTGGACAGGACAGCTTGCCCGACTCGCTGTCGAACGCCATGTCCGAACCGCAATTCGGGCATTTATAATGAGTGACCATCGCGTCTCCCTCTCCTTGGCGTGCAGATTGCTCAAAACAATAAGCTATTGACCTTTATTCACTTGGCTTTTCAATGCCTCAAGTTCCGCTTCAACATCCGACCCTGCTTTTAACTCATCCAATTGTTCTTCTATAGAAGAATCTGAATCGTATTTCTTGGCGAGATCTTTGATATCGACTGAATGGTCTTTGTTCAGCTCAGACATGGCAATCGACTCGTCCAATTCCCGGTTGATCTTTTCTTCCATCTTGTCAAAAGCCGACATCGTCTTGCCTGCTCCGCTGAACGAATCGTTGAACTCGTTCATGCGCTCTTGCGTCCGCGCTACTGCTGCTTTGCCTTTCAGCTTGTCACGGCGAGATTCCAATTCGCTAATGTCCGACTCGAGCTTATCGTGCATTTCGCGCATTTGTTTTGTATTGGCAGATGCCAACTCGGACGCCGTTCTGACATCTTTTTCTTTGTCAGCAAGTTCCGCTTTTCGCTGCAGGAATTTTCGGGCGTCATCCTCGTTTCCCGCTTCAAGCGCTTTTACTGCGTAGCGCTGCATGTCCTCCAATTCTTTTTGCAGTTCTTGCAGTTCCCGGCGCTCCCGTTTTTCCGCCGCCATGATCGCCGCCGTCTCAGATTTCACTTTACCCAAATCACTGTTCAAATCCCTTAAATACTGATCGATCATCTTTTCCGGGTCTTCCGCATTGTCGAGCATTGCATGGATATTGCTTGTCATAATGTCTCTGAAACGCTTTAAAATTTCCATCATCATTCTCCTCTTCATACGTATTTTTTATCGGCTTTTCGAAAATAGAAAAAGCCGCATGGCACGATGCGACTCTTCCAGCGGGGGCACTCATTTCGCCCAGTTATGCAAATAGAAATAAGCCATGATGAGCACAACCGCAATGGCAGCTAAGATGAGCATAGGAACGAAGCCAAAAGTCGCCTCCATGTGACCCCCACCTCCTTTCCCTTATCATAACGCGATTCAAGAGAAATGAAAACTATTTTATCTGATTATTCCGACACTTGTTGCGTAAGGATTTATCTTCTCTTAGCAAAGTGTCTACAACACAAAAGCAGCCTTGCCGAATGATGCCGGCAAGGCTGCTTTAACTTCAAGACGATTACGTTGTTTGTTCGGATACTTCCGCTTTTGTATTGTAAGACGTTTGCGGATCTTTTTTGTAATTATCGTCGCGTCGGAAATTCCCCATCACTTCCATCGTCTCAGTGATGCTGACGAATGCGTGTGGATCAATTTCCTTAATAAGCGGTCGCACATGCGCTAACTCATAACGCGTGATAACCGTGTAGAGCACTTTGACTTTATTGCCAGAATAAGCGCCTTCGCCGTCCGTCACTGTAATGCCGCGGTAAAGGTTAGCCAACATTTTCTTCTTCACAGCGTCGCCTTGAGTCGTCACAACCATCAGGCTGAGCTTGATGTGGCGCGTGTGGATGCGGTCAACGACAAGACCCGTAATGTAGATCGAAGCCATTGTATACATAGCGAGCTCCCATGAAAAGATAAAGCCCGATACAAACACGACAAGGCTGTTCAAACCGAATACCATAAAGCCGAGCGGAATGTCGCGCTTCATCGTCAACAAGAGACCGACAACGTCAAAGCCACCCGTCGACCCGTAAAAGCGAATGATAAAGCCAACGCCGATACCGACCAGTACTCCGCCGAAAACGGATGACAATAATGCATCTTCCGTCAATTTCATAACCGGAATATACAGCATTGTTACAGAAGTAACTGCTACTGAGTAAACGCTGTTAAGGATGAACAGTTTGCCGAGCTTCATCCACCCAAGCACCAGAATCGGAATGTTTAGCAAAAGCAGCCAAATTCCTGCGTTGATCGGTGTCATTAAACTGAAAATCATCGCGACCCCTGTGATGCCGCCTGATAAAATTTCGTGAGGCAATAAAAACATATTGAATGCTAGTCCAAGCAATACCGATCCTGCAAAAATGATCAGTGCGCTATAAAGTTTATCCATTTAAATTCTCCGTTCTCTTATAAACTCATTGCCAGAAAAAAACCAACAAAAAAAGGCCGCGCGTTTTCCGCTCTGCCCTTTTAGCTATGGCACAATGTATCAAATTATAGGGATGCTATTGATGGAATGCAAGCTTTTTTGACTATGCCTTCAATAGTCTATGGGCGCAGCGTAAGCTTTAATAGCAGGAAAGAGGTTTTCGCTTATTTGCCAAGGTGTCCAGCTCCGTTATAACTACTAGCACTTCATTATAAGTATGCATTCCATGCTCTGTTAATTCTCAAAGAGATGTTTTTTTATGCACTGCTACTGCATACTCTAACACGCGGATGAGCGTAAGGACCCGATCTTTGACCCTTAAATTTCACGTTCAACATTTTGACACGGTTTAAGCTGAAGATAAAAAAACGACAGCTCATTAGGCTGCCGTCTACTTATTTTCATTAATCTTTGACGTTATTCGTATAGTGCTTCCATAAACTCTTCTTCAGAATTGACCCCCATCGCTTCGACTGCTGTCGATCCTTCTGGACCTGTTATTAATGGATCCGCTCCATTTTCAACAAGCAGCCGCGCCACTTCATAATTTGCATAGACAACAGCCGCTTCAAGCGCAGTCATGTAATCACTGCTTGAATTGACCTCCGCCCCAGCCTCGATCAGTTTTTCGGCAATTGCGGTTTCTCCGCCTTCTACTGCGTACATTAATGCATTTGATCCTTCTGCATTTTTGGCGTGGATGTTCTCGCCGTTTGCAAGGGCTTCTTCAACAATGGACATGTCACCATAATAAGATGCAATCATTAATGCCGTTTCGCCTTCAACCGCTAAAAAGTCTTCGCCCAAAAAATCATCCGTGAATAATTGTGAGTAAGCCAGTCCACCGCCAGTGAACAATAGAATTGTGCCGATATAAAAACCCGTGTATAACACAGACAATAGGATGACATGCAAGACAATTTTCCCGCTATCCTGTTTGTACAAATAGCTGCCTTGTTCTGAGAACTGCTCAATCGATTGCACACGCTTCGGCAAATGCGGATGCGTAGACATTACTTCACTTAACCACACAATTCCGTTGGACTCCGTCTCAATTTGTTCGCGATACGCCTCTTCATCCACTTCGAGGTACATTTTTTTACCGACGCCAAGCAATGTCAACGCACGTTTCGCAGCTTCTGCATTTTGAATAGTATACGCAGCATGGCGATCGCATGTGTATTCGCAAGAGCGGCTATAAGCTTGTGCCAAAAATGGAATAAACCCAGCCGGCAAGATGAAGATGCTTTTCCAAACGTGACGTCGTTTAATATGGGCCAATTCATGCGCAATGATAAAATCCAGTTCCGCTTGGCCTTGTTCACGCGCCAACTCAAAAACTTCCGAATACAACACGACCATATCACGACCTAAAAAACGAGTCGCAAAAGCATTTAATGCCCCTTCCGACTGAATGACGAACACGTCAGGCACTTTTTTTAAACCCATTTCCTTCGATAAGGCTTGAACGCGGCTGTACACATCACCAAATTGGCGTTCGTGTATCCGGACACCATTCCCTCGAATCGAGCCGAGCATGATGATGTTGACATAAAGCATAAAACCAACAAGAATGAGTACGATCGCAATGCCATAAATCGATACGACTGCTAATACATAAACCAAAATACTGGCCAATACACTAAATACAAAATACAAAGTTTCTCTTTCTGATTGAATACGAGCGGAGTTCATCTAATCTTCCTTCCAACTATGTTATTTCCAATATAATAACACTAAAGCTTCACATAATATACTTTATTTTGAAGTTATATCCATTTTTTGAGTTTTTATTTCAAAAACAGCTGCAGAGATAAAAAAGATGGTTCTGCTAAATGCGCAGAACCATCTTTTCATGTTCTTTTCATGTTCTTTTTATATTTTCTGTCCGACAAACTGAATGACATGAGCCAAGCCGTTGTGCAAATCGCCTTCATGGCGCGTGACTTCGCCCATAAAGAAATGGACAATGCGCCAATCGCTGAATGCTTCTAGAAATTCTTCAGGCTGGTACAAAAACTCCGGGTTTTTGGGGCCGCCACTGCCATATGGAATTTGATAAGGCGAGTACACTTCCGCCACAAAATAACCGCCTGGTTTCACCGCTGTTTTCACACCACTCAATGTAGCTTCGCGAACTGCTTTCGGAAAATGACCATAAATGCACACAATTCCATCCCATAGATTTCGCTGCCACTCCGCTTGCGCCAAATCGACCCACTCGGTATCAACCTGCACGCCTTGTTCCCCCGCTAATTTCTTCACTTTCTGAAGTCCGGTATCTGCATAATCCCACGCAGTGACTTCGAGGCCTTGTTTGGCTAAGAAAACCGCATTTCTGCCCTCTCCTTCAGCAATGCTTAATACCTTTCCGCTAGTCAGCACAGCCGGCTGGATGTCTTTTAAAAACACATTCGGTTCAGTTCCATACACATACTTCTCGTTATTGAATCGTTCGTTCCAATCCGCCATTTTGCCTCGTCCTCTCTTTTTTCGGTCACTCCTTTCATCCTATCGATTATCCGTTGCAACAGCAAGAATCTGGAATTTCCATTCATACAAAAACCGCTGCCCGAGAAAATGAAATTCCCGGACAGCGGCCTATGATTCAGTAATTAGATTGGTGATTTTCTACTTAATACGCCCCTTGCGAGTAAGTCAGCTCGTAGCTATGCGTGTAGATTTCAAAAATATTGCCGAAAGGATCTTCTACGTACACCATTTTATATGGCTTGTCGTTCGGGTAATACTCGCGAATCGGCATGCGCTGCTTGCCGCCGTGCGCCACCACTTTTTCGACCAAACCTTCGATATCCGGATCTTGGACGCAAAAATGGAAAATCCCTGTTTTCCAATACTCGAAATTGTCTTTTGGTTGTTCGTTTTGCGGAAACTCGAATAACTCGACCCCGATTTTATCACCAGTCGATAAATGGGCAATGCGGAATTTTTCCCATTCTTCTCCGAATACGTCGCGGCACATTTGTCCGATTGGCGTATCATCGTTCTGAACTTCAGCGGGTTCCATAATGACGTACCAGCCTAATACATCCGTATAAAATTGAACAGCTTTGTCTAGGTCTGGGACAGATAAACCGATATGCGAGAAATTTCTTGGATAAGGCATCATGTGTTGTTTCCTCCTCTATTTGATTGACAAGGATTATTATAGAAGGTTATTCTTCTCCATAACAGTATGCACTTTTTAGAAAGATACTAACCAAAAGGTAAGTGAGGAGCTGCAAAACACATGGACAATCCGATAGCAGTAGACGAAAACGGCAAGCTGAAATGCTCGATTGAGTATACATTGAACAAAGTTGGCGGCAAGTGGAAACTCGTCATTCTTTGGCATACCGCATTCGAAGGGACGCATCGGTACAACGAATTGAAAAGGCTACTCCCCGGCATCAGCCATAAAATGCTCAGCCAGCAATTGAAAGAACTCGAGCATGACGGGTTGATTGATCGAAAGCAATACGATGTCATCCCGCCGAAAGTCGAATACTCGATTTCCGAAAAAGGCTTATCCCTTAAACCGTTATTGCAAGCGATGCATAATTGGGGCAGCGAAGCCTCACAAGAATAGAGTTTTAGCAAATGGCTTTGCGCGCTCATTTCTCCTTCCGTTTTGATAATCCGGAAAACATAAAAAAAGGCTTTGCCTTCCACTCAATCAGTGATGGCAAAACTTTTTCTATTTGATCGCTTAAAAGATGCGGTTGATTTAGCTGCGGTTATTTCGTGATTGCTCATCCGACACTTCTTTTGAATGTTCTTTGGCATCTTCCATTTCATCTGTTCCTTTTACATCTTCGTAATCCGTCGCCTCATTTTCACCATCGAATGCTTCTTTTGTTTTTTTGATGGCTTTATCAATTCCCGATTCACGGGCACCTACTTGTTTTTCAGGCGTACGACCTGCTGTCCCTTTTCTAGTCATTGCCAATCCCTCCAATGTTAAATGATTAATAATGGTTTACCCCTTTTTCTTGATGCTAATCTCTTTTAATTGGCAAATTGAAACAAGTCATTTTAAGCGGCTAACGGGAATACCCTGCAATTTTCATATGTAGGACATTAGATATGGAATTTTATGATTCAAAATGAAATAGCCACCGGAAATGAATTCCAGTGGCTGTTTTTGAGTGCGTTTTCACGCACTCCGTTTCCGAAAAGCACGCCGCTCTGCATAGATTACACATTTCATACAGACGAGTACCGCCTTTTGTTGATCGTCGTAATACTTTCGCGGTTCAGCTGCATTCTGTTTGCAGACCGCGCATTTCTTTTTGAACAATGAAAACATCTTCGTTGCTCCTTTGTATTTGATGTCATTCCATATAAACTTCCACTAACCGGTAACAGCGCTCTTTCGTAAGCTGCTGTTTGACCGATAGGAGCGTCAGCATTTCAAACGATCCACCTTTAAATTCAGCGGCGGCTGTTTCCGCCTCCTGATCTCTAAACAGAATCCAGTCACGCTGTTCATTTCTTAAAAGATCCATCTCACTTGCGCTCAGCGTCGTTTTCAATGCCCCGTAAATATCATTTAACGCATTGTCCCATCGCACAAACGTTTCTGATTCTGCTTCCAGCATATTGGCTGTTACACCGTCTACATATAAATAATCGAGCTCATCCAAACTTTTTTCAATTTGATTGAGTTTATCGATATAGACCGTCTTCGTGCTCATGGCTTGGCTTTTTTCAGTTTTTGCTTTCTTTACGCCCAAACCTACTTCAATTTGTTCGTCCAACGATAAGATTTTCGTTTCATTTTTCTCCACTACTCTGGCCATGGAAACGGCAGCTTTCTGATCATCAAGCAAGTTTCGAGCTTGTTCAAATTCCTTTTCGGCAATAAACGATTCCGCTCTTTTCAATACATCCTGTAAACCAATTTGTTTGTTTTGCATATCGGTCGCTTCTTTATGCACTTGTTGAAATGGCCGCTTTAATTGTAGCGGAATATTGCCGTCATTACTCAAAAGATCGATTTGTTTTATAACTCTTTCCCACTCATCGTCTTCATATAATTCACGCACTTCGTGCAATTGCATCAAAGAATCAAACATCGCTTTTGTTTCCACATCATCCGGGTTTTCCATATAAGCCAATTCATACAAGCCTAGCGCTTGCTCGTACTCGCCATTGGCTAAAGCGAACTTCGCATCTTCCCGCGCTTTTTCATACGTCTCATCGCTGCACCCCATTAGCAAAAGTGTACTTGCAAGCATCAAAAGAATTTTTTTCACTCATTCATCTCCCTTGCTACACGTCTATTAAAACAGTAACATCATTGTAGTCATTTATTACCATTAATAGTATTATAGTAGCAGATACCAAAATTCATTTCTACCAATATTTTCTATACATTATTCTTTATTCGCTGTAAAAATTGAAGAGAGAATAATGCTTTTTAGTTTTATAAATGCAGTGCACATAATTTACGGAAGGTGGAGCCGGTTTGTTCTTTAACGGGAATGCTTTAGTTAGTTCTTTTTCGATTGCCATCATTTTTATAGCCATACGTGCTTTTTTTGAGATGGAGAAAACCTCCGATTTAAACTATAAATCGCTAATTATTGAAGTTGTATTTTTCACCATCGTTCTCCATTTCTTTAAATGGATCTTTTCATCATCTTAAATACAGCATTGGTGTTCCGTTAGGCTATTTCCATGGCATTACTCGCTATTCACTTTACTGAAAATTCTTTTTATAAAAGGTACCATAAACCCTTACCCTTCCCTATACTGAAACTATACCCATCCCAACTATCAAGGAGGAGCCGCAATGACAAAAAGTACTGGCGCTACATTGACGACAGAACAACGCGAGGAATTGTTAAGCAATTTGAAAGAGCGATTTGAAAAGAACATGGACCGCCACAAAAACCTTGTATGGGACAAAGTTTATGCAAAACTTGAAAGCAATGATGATAAACTTTGGTCACTTTATAAAATGGAAGACAGCGGCGGCGAGCCGGATGTTGTCGATTACGAAAAAGCGACAGATAGCTATGTCTTTTTTGATTGCGCAGCGGAAAGTCCGAGCGGCCGTAGAAGTTTATGCTATGACCAAAAAGCGCTCGATTCCCGCAAGAAAAACAAGCCTGGAAACAACGCGGTTTCGCTTGCAACGGATATGGGCATCGAGTTGTTGACGGAAGAGCAGTATCATTTTCTGCAAGAACTTGGTGATTTCGATATGAAAACGTCGAGCTGGGTAGAGACCCCTGAAGATATCCGAAAGCTTGGCGGCGCCCTATATTGCGATTTTCGGTACGGACGCGTCTTTACGTTCCATAATGGCGCTGAGTCTTATTACGCCTCACGCGGGTTCCGCGGTTCCTTGAAAGTTTAATGAGTATACGAAAAGAGCTTCCGAGGCAGTCTTATTGCCTTGGAAGCTCTTTTTTTAATACGCTGTTTTTAATTATCCTTGGTCATCTGCCAATCGGAATCCGCTAAACTGCCATCTTTTATCTGGCGGGAAGAAGTTCCGGTACGTTTCCCGGATGTGGCTTGCAGGCGTTGCGCATGAACCGCCGCGCAAAATCATTTGGTTGCACATGAACTTGGCGTTGTATTCGCCTAGAGCCCCTTCTAACGGCTTGCTGCCGGGATACGAAGTGTACGCACTCGCAGTCCATTCCCAAACGTCGCCAAACATTTTCGAAAGTCCGGTTGTCGACTCTTCGCTTGCGGGTGCAGGATGATAAACGCCTTGTTCCATCATATTGCCGTCAGTCGCACTTCCTTGTGCGGCATGTTCCCATTCCGCTTCCGTCGGCAATCGCTTGCCTTTCCATCTGCTGAACGCATCTGCTTCGTAAAAGCTGACGTGGCTTACCGGTTCGGCCATATCCAAATCCTTTACGCCGCCTAGGGTGAAGATCTGCCATACTTGTGCATCGTTTTTCAGCCAATACAACGGCGCTTTCCAATTATTTTCTTTCACTGTGCTCCAGCCATCTGACAACCAATATTCCGGTTGTTCGTACCCCCCGCCTTCGATAAACTCAAGAAACTCGCCGTTGGTTACAGGTTCTGTTGCAAGCTTGAATGGTTCAAGCCATACTTTATGTCGCGGGCTTTCGTTATCAAACGAAAAACCTTCTCCGCTGTGACCGATTTCAACCAACCCTCCGTCAAATTTAACAAACTCCTCTTCAACCTTTTGACTAGCTGGACGTTTTGCAGTTTCCAAATACGTCGGGAATAGCGGATTGACAAAAAAGTTATATTTCACATCCATCAAGATCAATTCCTGATGCTGCTGTTCATGTTGAAGTCCCATGTCGATCAATTTTTCGATTTCTTTTTTCTTACCTGATTCCATCGATTCTGCCAGCATTTCCAGAACTTGTCCGTCTACATAATGGCGATAGGCGATCACTTCATCGACAGTCGGCCGTGACAGCACTCCCCGCTGATGGCGTGGCTGATAAGGGCCAATCGTGTTGTAATACGAATTAAACAAAAAATCGAAAGCCGGATTGAATTCCTGATACCCCGATTTATATTCTTTTAAAATCATGCGTTCAAAAAACCAAGTCGTGTGGGCAATATGCCATTTAGCCGGGCTTACATCCTCATGAGATTGGATGATGAAATCCTCTGTTTCCAAAGGTTGGATCAGTTTAATCGTCATTCCCCGTATATCCGTAAAGCGTTTTGTTAAGGTCGTGTCATCCATCGTTCTCATCATTAAAAACTCCCTTCACATCTTTACCTAATACTTTAATTATATCAAGCAGTCCTCTAAAAAAATGTCAAACAGCTTACAAAATAGCATGATTTTTCAGTATATTGGAGACATATAAAAAGAGCGGCTTTTTATGAAAGCCACTCTTTTTCGGTATACTATCCACCGGCAGCAAATTCAATTTGACCCTTTATGCTTTTTACAAATATCCTAATATTAGTCTACCTTTAATGGCCATCACTTAAACTCTTTTCGCTAGTTATTAATTCAAATTAAAAATACCGCTCCCAAAAATCAAAGTTCGCTGGGAGCGGTTTTGTGTTTATTATAAAATAGCTTTTTGCTGGTTACGCACTTTGTCATGAATCAGCGATTGGCCATAATTCTTTACAACATTTTCTCCAATGCCAGTTTCGCTTCGACTGCAGTTTTTTCATCGACTTGAATCTGGTTGAGGACACGTCCTTCCACCAATTCCTCCAAGATCCATGTTAAATGCGGTAAATCGATGCGGTTCATGGTCAAACACGGGCACATATATGGATTCAGTGAAACGATGTCGCGGTCGGGAAAATCGGCAATTAGACGGTTGACCAGGTTCATTTCGGTCCCGATCGCCCATTTTGAGCCGGTTTCGGATGCTTGGATCATGTCGATAATGTATTTTGTAGATCCGGCAAAATCAGCTGCACTGACAACTTCGTACGTGCATTCCGGGTGCACAAGAATATTGCGATCCGGTTCTATTTGGCGCAGATTTTCGACGTGTTTCGGCAAGAAATTCATATGGACCGAACAATGCCCTTTCCACAGAATGACCTGTACTTCTTCTATGGCACAGTCTAGTTCAAACTGCTGCTTGATCGGATCCCAGACGGCCATGTGTTCGAGCGGAATGCCAAGCTTCACTGCAGTATTCCGTCCAAGGTGCTGGTCAGGCAAGAACAGCATGCGTTGTTTTTGACCCAACGCCCATTCGACCATTTCTTCAGCATTCGAAGATGTGACGGTCGCGCCACCGTTCCTGCCGACAAACGCTTTGATGGCGGCTGTCGAATTGACGTAGGTCAGTGGAATAATCGTATCACCGTAAAGTTTTTGCAATTCTAGCCAAGCGCGTTCGGTTTGGTCGATATTCGCCATATCCGCCATCGAACAGCCTGCCCGCATATCCGGTAAAATGACCGCTTGATGTGGTTCAGTCAAGATGTCCGCTGTTTCTGCCATGAAATGAACGCCGCAAAACAAGATATAATCTGCCGTTTGCTGTCCTGCAATTTGGGACAATTGCAGCGAATCGCCTGTCACGTCGGCATAGCGAATCACTTCATCTTTTTGATAATGGTGGCCTAAAATATACAATCGATCACCGAGAACGGCTCTCGCATGTTGTGCACGAATGTGCAGCTCTTCAGTCGTTGCTGTTAAATACGTTGCTGGCATGGCGTCCGCCAATTGCAGCTCATCGAGGAAAGAAGTCATTGAATGGATACCTCCTTATGGGATAGGGAAAGGTTCATGCTGATGTCGAGATTCACGACGCTATGCGTCAAGGCGCCAATCGAGATGACGTCGACACCAGTGTCGCGGTACTCTGACAAGTTCGCTAAATCGATGCCGCCGGATGCTTCTGTGCGGATCGTATGAGGTACGAGCCGTGACCAACGCGCAATGGTTTCAGGCGTCTGGTTGTCAAACATGATTGTGTCAGGATGTGCGATGATAGCTTCTTGCAATTGTTCTTCTGATTCAACTTCCACTTCGATCATGATCATATGTCCGAGCGATGCGCGCACTTTTTCCACCGCTTGCGTGATTGAGCCAGCCGCTGCGATATGATTGTCTTTTAGCATGACCGCATCGTAAAGGCCGTTCCGGTGATTAAAACCGCCGCCAGAACGAACCGCGTATTTTTCAAACATCCGCAGACCCGGTGTCGTTTTCCGAGTGTCGACGATGCGTGTATGAGAAGAATCCAAAGCTTCTACACATTTCGCGGTCAATGTCGCTACCGCACTCATGCGCTGAACCAAATTCAACAACACGCGCTCACCTGCCAATAACGATGCTACTGGCCCCGTCAGCCGGACAATCGCCTCACCTGCAAATACGCGGTCTCCATCTTTCTTCAATAGTTCAACTTCAACGGAACGATCGAGCAAGCCAAATCCCCATACGTAACAAGGTAGCCCTGCGACAACGCCATCTTGTTTCATCCGGACGATTGCTTCTCCGGTGTCCGTGTCGTTAAACAATACAGATGACACATCCCGGTCTCCGATATCTTCCAGTAAAAAAAGCTTTAATGCTTCTTCCGCTTTCATACGATTCATTGCACTGTCTCCTTAATTGTAGTTTTCCGCTCGCGAATCGCAGCTCCGCTCTTCGATAATTCAATCACTTTCCCGGTCCATGCGTCTTCCGGTCCTGGAAAATCGATTCGGTAATGGCCACCGCGGCTTTCTTCCCGTAACAAAGCTGCCGTCGCAATCAAACCATTTGCGGTAACGCGGTGGATTTGTGAAATGATGTGAGTTGGATAATCACTAAGCGTATGCGTCCGCAGTGGATGCGCGTTAATAAATCTCTTTAGCTCATCCGGATCTCTAATAATGCCCGCAATACGGGTCATTTTTTCTTTCATTTCGGCTTCGCTGTATAGTTCATTAAAAGGCTCGTTTTGATTTGACTGAATGATTGCCGGGTCTTGAGTCTTTTCGGGTTCTACGGCTGTCTCTCTAGCAATATGGTCAGCAAGTCGTTTTCCAAACACCAATCCTTCAAGTAAAGAGTTGCTTGCAAGTCGATTGGCGCCGTGGACGCCGGTTGATGCCACTTCCCCGATTGCAAAAAGACCTGGCACCGAAGTCGCCCCGTAGCTATCCGTTTGCACGCCGCCCATGTGAAAGTGAGCTCCTGGACGGACAGGTAACAAGTCAGTTGCTGGATCGACGCCATAGGTACGGCAATTTTTATGGATCGACGGAAAGCGTTCCTCGAAATCAAGTACATGCCTAGCGTCGAGAAAAACAGGGCCAAACTGTTGCCAATGCCATTCAATCGTCCGCGCAACCACATCGCGCGGCGCCAGTTCAAGCAGCAGATGAACGTCTTCCATGATGCGTCTGCCTTGTTGATCGATCAACAGCGCTCCTTCTCCGCGAACCGCCTCAGACACAAGACCGCATGATTGGCCCTTTATCGTGAGAACGGTTGGATGAAATTGCACGAATTCCAAATCTTCCAAGATGGCTCCGGCATGATAGGCCAATGATAATCCATCACCCGTAGCGACCGACGAGTTCGATGTCTCTTTATACAGTTGACCGATTCCGCCTGTTGCAAGTACGACATGACGGGCGTTAATCACGGAACGGTTGCCGGATTGGTCGCTTACAAGAACCCCTGAACAACGACCTTCTTCAACGACTAATTCCAAGGCAGAGTGAAATGCGAAGCGCATCATTTTCCCCGCGCTTTCTTCCATTAAAAACCGCATGAGCATTTTACCGGTTTGGTCACCGCCTGCATGTAGGATGCGGCGTTCGCTATGCGCCCCTTCCATGCCGAGAGCGGGCAATCCTTGTTCAGCCGCATCAAACGGAAGCCCCTCTTCGAGCAGGCTTCCGATGATTGTTGCGCCTTCCTGCACTAAAATATCCACGCGTTCTGCATCTGCATGGTCTGCAGCAGCAAGCAAGGTATCTCGAGCATGAAATTCCGGACGATCCACAGCACTTAAACACGCGGCAATCCCACCTTGAGCAAGCGCTGTATTGCTCTTTTCCGCTTCTTCTTTTGTGACGACTGCGATGGAATATGTATCAGGCAGCGAGCGGGCGAGCATTAGCCCTGCGACGCCTCCTCCAATGATGCAAACATCAAACAAACTTTACACCTTCTTTACAAGTGTCTTGACACCATTATTGCCATAAAGATAAAGTGATTACAAGACTAAAGTACGCAACGGAAAGAAGTTGATGGGAAATGATGATTTATCTCGACCTGGCAGCCACTGCGCCGATGAGAAAAGAAGCGATAGCTGCCTATGCAGAAGCAGCAGACAAAGCGTTCGGTAATACGCAAAGTCTTCACGACGCAGGATCCGCAGCTGCAGAGTATCTTGTTTCGTGCCGCAACATATGGGGCCAGCTATTAAACGTGCGCGCTGACGGTATCTTTTTTACCGGCAATGCTTCAGAAGCAAACCAACTCGCCATTCGTTCGTTATTGAAAGGTCGCCCCGAAACCTGCCGAACGATTGTTTCGACTAAACTTGAACACGCTTCTGTTCTCACCGTACTGAACGAACTCCAAAAAGAAGGCTACACGATTGAATTTATTCCAGTCGATCCGGATGGACAAATTGTCTTCGAAGACTTTAAAGAAAAAGTGAATGAAGATACAGCGTTGGTGATCATGCAACTCGTCAATTCAGAAATGGGCGCGGTTCAAGCAGTGGAGGAATGCGCGAGCGTCGCATCGAAGTTCGGCGTTCCTCTTCACTCGGATATCGTCCAAGGATTCGGCAAAATGCCCATTGACCTTGAAGCTTTGGGAGTGACTTCAGCTGTTTGTTCCGCACATAAAATCGGCGGCCCTAAAGGCGTCGGGATCGCCTATGTTAATCCGGCCATCCACTGGGAATCGGTATATGAAGGTACAACTCATCAAAGCGGATTCCGCGCAGGCACAATTGATGTGCCGGGGATTGTCTCGGCAACCATTGCAGCAAAACACGCCATTCAAGAGCAGCCCCAAGCTTATCAACATGCCCGTGAGCTTCAAGATTATTTAATGGAACATTTGCCAGAAAGCGTCGTTCTTACCGGTGATGCAACGACAAAATCCCCTTTTATCCATGGTTTGATCTTGCCTCATGTTGAAGGGCAATGGATGATGCTTGCCTGCAACCGGCAACAGATCGCAATCTCGACCGGCACCGCTTGTAAAATCGGATACGGGGAAGCGATGTCTGCGATGCTCGCAATGGGCACAGAAAGTGATGCAGCCAAAAAATTCATCCGCATTTCATTTGATAAAAATACCACTACTTCTGAAGTAGAAGCATTTATCGAAGTCGTGAAAAGTTCCTTAGCGCTTCACCAACCACAACATTAAAACGGCTATTACATTACAGAAAACCCATTGTTCGATGTGAATTTCGCCATAGAAAAAAGCATTTCCGATGTCGTTGTATCGAACAATGGAAATGCTTTTTTGCAGTTGTATATTTATAGCGCTTCGTATTGGCGAATCACTTCATTTGTCACTTCGCTATCTTCATCCAAGCCGCTGATTTCTTTCAATACGATGCCAGGGCCTTTGTCTTGAATCATCGCCTGAATTTTCACAGCCTCTTCATCTTCAGGATTTTTGAAAGCCAATGCCGCAGCAATCGCTTTGGCTAGGTGCGTATAAGGCAACCCAGCTTTTTGCGCTTGCGTAGCCGGTCGAATCAAGCGGTCATCCGGTCCGAGCTTGCGAATCGGCGCACGGCCGACACGCGTCACACCGTCATTCAAATATGCATTTTTAAAGCGTTCGATATTTTTATTGATATAAGCCAAATGGTCTTGCTCGTCGAGGCCGTATTCTTTCACAAGGTATGCGCCTGTTTCTTTTAACGTTTCCCGCACTTGTTCTTCGATTTCCGGATCGGCCAAAGTTTCGTCGATCGTCGATTTTCCAGCAAGCGAGCCGAGGTATGCAATAACCGCATGCCCTGTGTTTACTGTGAACAGCTTGCGCTCGATAAACGGCGCAAGGTTTTCAACGATCGTCATGCCTGCGATGGGTGGAATCGTTTCGGACGTTTCCACTACCCATTCGTAATACGGTTCTACGAGCACATCCAGTGAATCGCCTTCTTGGATCGGCACAATCCGGTCGACTGCCGAATTGAAGAAAAAGACCGTGCCTTCGAGTTTTTCTTTCGTGTCATCATCAAGGTGGTTCCAAATATGTGTTTTCAAAATATCGGTTGCACCAATCTGGTTTTCACATGCAATGACGTATAATTTTTCGTCTGTCGCTTGAATGCGTTCCGCGATGCCTTTTGCAATAATCGGTGCAATGCGCGGCAAGATGTTGGGACCGATAGCCGTCGTCAAATACGTTGCGTTGCGGATGGCTTCAAGCACCCCTGCTTCGTCTTTCATATTGTTGACGCCTGAGACATTTTCAATCGTGATGCTTTCTGGCTGCTCTTGCGCCAAGTTCACATCATACTTTTTCTCTTCATTCAATTTATCAATGATTGCTTCTGCAACATCTACGAATGTCACATGGTACCCAGACTCCGAAAACAACGCTCCGATAAATCCTCTGCCAATATTACCTGCTCCAAAATGAACGGCTTGTTTCAACGTCATCATTCCTTTATCAAATTATTTTGTAGATACTCATAAAACACATCTTCCAGTTTGTTTCGAATCATGCTTTCGTTCGATGAGGAGTAAATCATCAGCGCCTCGTCGCTTTCAATCAAGCTCGAACTGATGAGGCTCAGTATTTCCTGTTCCCTGTCAGTCATTTCGAGCGGTGCCAGCATCAATAAAAGATTCCGCATCTGCACTTGGCCGCCATCCATCCCTTTGACCGGACACGCTGCGTCCAAATGCACGACCTGAAACACCAGCTCTTGCACCGTTTCAGCGCGGCAATGGAACAGGGCCATATTCGTATTCGGAATGCCCAGTCCGCCGATTGCTTCCCGCTCGTCCAAATGATGCATCGCATCTTCCGCACTTTCCACAAGCCCGTCTCTTTCTGTTTGCGCTAGAATGGCTGCTAACACTTGGCGATGGTCCGTGGCATGCGTTTCGTTGCGTACTCGGAAGTTGGCGAGAATCGTATCCATACTTTCTTGAACTTCCTTGATTTCCCGCAAAAGCTTCCGAACGTTCGGCTTGTCGATCAATTGACGGGATTGCACAGGTTTTCCAACACCGCCATACTCTTTTTTTCGGGTGATTTTTTCGACATTGTGCTGTAAATAACTTTCAATCGAATGGATGTCTTTGTCACTCAGCAATGGACTGACCATGATGTAATCCACATCGGTTACCGGCAGACGAATTGTGGAAATGACCAAATCGTAATCGCGAAAATCGGCAGATTGAAAATCATTGATTGATAAAATTTCCACGGAATTGATTTCGGCAAGTTCTTTTTGAATACGGCTCGCCAACATTTTCGATGTCCCGATACCCGTTGGACAAATGACTACGGCATCAATGCGCACTTTTTCCTCGTTCATCAATAACGCGGAACCGAAATGCAGCACCACATAAGCGATTTCATCTACTGGGAAGTCAATGTCGCTGAATCCATTTTCCAATCCTTGTTTTACTGCCATAAACAACACCGGGTATTTCCGTTTGATTTCTTCGGTCAATGGATTAAACGATTCCAAGTTTTGCTTCAAGCGGAAAATCGATGGTCCCATATGCGCAAGCAAGCCTTGATACAGCGAAAAATCATCGTTCAGATTTACATGCAGCTGCGCCGACACATCAGCGACCAAGTTTTTAATCAGTTTGCCCAGCAGCACGCTGTCGTAATACACCATATCTGCAGCCTGTACTTTGGAGCCTTTTAAAATCACCGCTAAAAATTGAACGTCTGCCGCCGTCAATTGAATAGCCAATTGCGCATCCAGTTCTTCTGAAATTGCCTTGATCAATTGATGTTCATTGCTAAACTCATCCGGTTCCGAAACAGGGGACAATAAAAATTGTTGTGCCGTGCGTTGCAGCGTCAAACAGCTGTGAACGACTAGCGCCACGTAATCACTGTCCGCCAAACGCGTCTGTTTATGATTGATGTTTTTGTTCACCAACCGATCGATCGCTGCCAAATACGCCGGTGTAAAATACTCCAGGATTTTCTCTTCCTTGTTTTTCCCTTGTTGAAGAAAATACAAACTTTCCACAAGTTCCTCATAAAAATGAACGAGGAAATAATTTGCAAGCGCATGTCGCTTATGGGCTTCTTGCCCTTCCACTTCCACGCCAACGCCCCGTCTTCTCGACAGTTTGATCGAAAATTTATGAAGCCACTCCGTCAAATCATCCAAATACGTTGTCAACGTAGCGGGACTGATGCCCAATTGATTGGCAAGCACCTGCTTTTTGAAAGATGGACCTTCGTGAAGCAAGATGATGAGCAAGCTCAGTTTTCGTTCTTCCGGCGTTTCATCGGTCGGATTGACGCTGATCAGATTCTGCACCAGCCGATAAACCTGGTCGTTATTGCCATCGATAAAAAGGCCTTCACTCGCATTGCGTTTGATGACCAAATCGAATTGCGTTAACAATTTTTCCACCGATTTCAAATCCCGTTGAATCGTCCGGCCGCTGACATTCAAATACGTGGCCAATGAATGCACCGTATGTTTGCCGGAAGTTCTGACGATCAACTCCGTGATGGATTTTTCCCTGAAAGTAATAAACATCTATCTCACTCACTTCGCTTTTAAATTTTTCTTCAAGAGCGAGTCGTACACTAAGGTGCTGTTAATTTGAAGATTCTTCTTATATGTCGCGCCGGTCGCTTTGGGCAGGGCAAGGACGATTTCTCCTGCGCATAGAGATTTCTATATGGAGCGAAATAGCTACGCTTGCCGCGGGCGTCTCCGCTATTTCGCTCCATATCAGTATGAACAAATAGAACAAAAAGGCAGGTCTCCCTGCCTCTCTGTTCTTGCTTTATGTTAAACCATTATTATTTTCATTTGCTTAGAACTCATCGAGCAAAGTCCTAATTAGCAATAATAGCTTATTTCAAGTTATTCACTTGATTGCCATTGATGATTGCTAATAATTCTTTAGCCGTCTTAGCTTTGACCATTTCGTCCACGTTATCCTGTTCTGCGCAAATGACTGCGATGCCTGACAGGATTTCTAGATGCGAACCATCTTTGCCAGCGATGCCAAAGATTAATTTTGCACTTTCTCCATTAAAGTCTACTCCATTTGGAACTTGAAGAACAGTAAAGCCTGATTTAAGAACCGCTTTTTTCGCTTCTTCCGTGCCATGTGGAATGGCGACGTTGTTGCCCATATACGTTGTCGTGATTTCTTCGCGTTTCAACATTTCCTCAACATACGACGCTTCAACAAATCCGGCTTCCACCATTGCGGCTCCGGCAAATCGGATGGCTTCTTCTTTCGTATTGAAGTGCTGGTTCATGAAGATGTTTTCTTCTCCAAGCAATTGCTCTTCTTCGACTACTTGCGAAGCCATAGCTTCTGTTTCGTTTATACTAGCAACGCCTGGCTGATTAGCTGAATCGCCTTGTTGCAAGTTCGCAATTAATTTATCGTATTCCGGGCTGGATAAGAAATTATCCACCGAAATGTGATAAGCACCTGGCAATTTATGCTGAGCACGCGGCGTTAGTTTTTCCTGCGTGACGACGATTTGTGCATCGTTTGGAAGTGTGCTGACGGCTGTGTTTGTAACATCTACATTCAAACCGGCTTCTTTTACTTTTTTGCGTAATAGAGAGGCACCCATCGCACTCGATCCCATACCCGCGTCGCAGGCAAAGACAATTTTATTCACGTTGCTTGGGAATGCACCTGAAGCAGTTGCTGTCGTTCCGCCCAATGCTCCCGCAACTGAACTTTTCTTGCCTTTCATTTCTTCCATTTTCTTCGTTGCTGCTTCAATGTCGTCTTCTGTTTCTTTACTCGACTTCAAGATCAAAGCGGAAATCAGGAAGGAAACGATTGCTGCAATCAAAATTGCTGTGAAGTTGGCAAGGTATGCCATTCCTTCAGGAGGTGTAACGGCTGTGATCGCGATGATACTCCCCGGTGAAGCTGGTGCAACTAATCCGCCGCCCATCAACACTAATGTGAAGACTCCACTCATTCCACCAGCAATTACTGCCAATAGCAACATCGGTTTCATCAACACATACGGGAAATAAATTTCGTGAATCCCGCCAAGGAAGTGAATGATTGCTGCCCCTGGTGCTGATTGTTTCGCAATGCCTTTACCAAATATCATAAAGGCTAATAAGACACCAAGACCTGGTCCTGGGTTAGCTTCTAATAAGAATAAGAGCGACTTGCCTGTTTGTTGAACTTGTTCCAAACCAAGTGGCGACAAGATGCCGTGGTTGACTGCATTGTTCAAGAATAAGATTTTCGCCGGTTCGATCAAAATGCTTGTAAGCGGAAGCAATCCTGCTTCCATTAACCAATCCACTCCGACAACCAAACCTTTTGTAAACGCTTCTACGGCTGGTCCGATGCTATAAAATGCAAGAATCGCAAGACCTGCACCTAAAATACCTGCAGAGAAATTATTAACCAACATTTCAAAACCTGTACGAACTTTGCCTTCGACCAATCGGTCAAATTTCTTCATTGCATAGGCTGCAAGCGGCCCCATGATCATTGCCCCTAAAAACATTGGTGTGTCTGGAGCTCCGATAATAACACCCATCGTAGCAATCGCTGCGACGACGCCGCCTCGTTGATCATAAATCAGTCGGCCACCCGAATAACCAATTAATAGCGGTAACATGTACGTAATCATCGGGCCAACCATTGTGACGAGTTGTTCGTTCGGGAAAAAGCCTGTCGGTATAAACAATGCTGTGATTATTCCCCATGCGATAAATGCGCCGATGTTCGGCAACACCATCGAGCTTAAAAAATTCCCAAATCGTTGTACTTGTACTTTCGTTCCTGCGGCTTGAACCATCTCAATCATCCTCCTCGTAATAGAGCAGCTGCTCTTTTTGTTCTTACACGAAGTATAAAGGTGAAATGGAAGCGCATTCAATCTAATTGAAAGTCATCTTTGTCGCCAGTGTCCGGACAACGCTGTTTTTTTGAAAATCTGGGAATAAAAAACCGCCGTTTCCAGAATGCGCGAATGCGCTGGAAACGATGGTCATGATGGTTCACTTCTCAAGTGATTATTTTAATTTCTTTCGAATATACGCAACAATTTTGCGCAGTTCTTTCGCATTCGGACGGCCGAACGGGCTTGTCTGTTTTTGTTGATACATGATGTTCCCTTTCTCATCAAGCAAGAAATAGGCCGCTTCGCCGTGTGCTCCGTGATCTTCATACGGCGCATCTTCATCATGGTAAAAGACGCCATACTCGTCCAATAAATCACGCGACACGTCTGATAAAATTGGGAAACTTAAATTGTGCTTTTCTTTCATCTCTAACGAATCTTCGCGGTTATCTGTGGAAAGCGTCGTGAAGTGGACTTCTTTTCCATCAAAATAAGAGAGACTTTCTTGTAATTCCTTCAAATCTTCGTTACATACTGAACACCAAGCGCCTCGGAAGAATATGAGGTATCTCCAGCCAGGACGGTCGACCATATCCTGTTCAAGCGAGTAGTTTCCACCTTCTGCTTGCGGTAGTTCGAATGCGGGTGCTTGTTCACCTAGTTTTAACGTTTTCATCTTTTTTCCTCCTAATTTCTGTGAGCAGTGTATGTACTGAACCAGAGTTTCATTTTTCCTGCTTGTTTAAAATTGTCTTTTCAGGTCCGGTTACACGGCCCTCATTTCCACTTCAATAAACCATTCAAATCTTCAAAAATATAATCCGGTTCCAAATCCAACTCTTCGACCGGCAAGTTTTTACGATTGATCCAAGCTGTCTGGAAGCCGAAACTCTTCGCTCCTGAAACGTCCCAGCCATTCGAAGACATGAACAGAACTTCATCGCTTTCGATGCCGAGTTTCCCTAAGGCGTATTCATACGATGCTGGAGTCGGCTTGAATTGTTTGATGTCGTCTATGCTGAGCAAGTCCGAAAACAACGAGTCCAGTTCTGCATTTTTGACCAATGGGTCGAGCATATCGTGTGAGCCGTTTGAAAACACGACGAGCTTTTGATCTTTCAGCTGATGGAGCACGTCCGCCACTTCCGGATAAAGCGGTAAATGCAGGTAAGCTTCGAGCAATTGTTTCTCATTCTCTTCGTTCGCTTCGATGCCTTGTTCGTTTAACGCATACTTTAATGCATGATGAGTAATTTCATACAAAGTCGCGTAATTGCCCATCAATTGGCGCAGCATGAAGTATTCAACTTGTTTGCTTCTCCAAGTCTGACTGATTTTTTCACCGTACCCTGGATAGAATTCTTCACATTCTTTCTTAATCGCTGTTACATCGAATAATGTTCCGTACACATCAAACACAAAAGCTTTGATCTGGCTGCTCATTCAACTTCCTCCTTCATTTTTAAAACATCTTTCACACCCTATACCCATCATTCAGATGGTTTATTCGGAATTAGCTTTATCCATTGGTATTCGACGTGTGCACAGTTTCAAATGAGCTTAAGAAATTTACGATGTGCTCCGCTTTGATTGAAGGAGAATAACAGTTTTTCTATGTTGATTGTATCAACCGATGCGCTGTAAAAATGTAAAGTGCATTACAAAAACGCATTTAAGCGTTAATTCGACGCAATTAAATAAAGAACCGATTTCCGAGAAAGTAAATCTCGGAAATCGGTTCTTCTGGAACTATAAGTAGCTGTAGCAATAGACTAATGAAACAGTTCAGTCCATTCTTATTTAGCTGATGAGTGAATCTTACTGATTAGCAAACTTCTCACTTCGTCTACATTAATCAGCTCTTTTTTCGGCACGATAAAAGCAGTAATTGCACTATTATATAGATAAAAATTAAAGGCGTCTTCATTAAACCGTTCAATGCCAGCCCAATAAACTGTTGTTTCGCCTTTAGAGCTGATTTCGCGCAAACCTTCTTCCGTAAATACCATGGAATGCTTGCCCAAGATTCCTTCATTCTGGCCTTCTCTAATCATTTTCGTTGCAGTCCGCTTGATTTGACGTTTAAAATACGTTGGAAAAAACACGATCCACAATACTCCGAGTATTAGAAAGAATCCAACTAAGATAAATACAGGGATATCCAACACATAGGAAAAGATAACGCCTACCAATAAATAAATGACCGGTATTAAAAATCGCTGAATGGTCATTGTTTTTGCAATCGCACTAGAGTGCTGTGCATGAAAAAGATTGAATTCCACAAATGATTCTTCTGTTACGTTGTAGTTGATTTCCATTGTAAGCTCCTTTAATTCCTCATCATTCGGTCTTTATTTCTGCAGTAAAACTATAATTGTTGGTAAACTGGATGTGAATGATCACTTCGTACTCGAGACCTTGTTGTTCAGCTTGTTTCACCAACAAATTTATCTCTGACGAGTTAAAATAACTTTGAGAAACTGTTAGCAGCATAACTATTCCCACGATAAGAAATGTCATCAATACGACAACGTGTTTTTAGACATTGCTGCTTTGCTCCGCATTTTTTACAACTCCTCAATTAATTTCTCGATTTCTTCATGAATTTCTTCAAATATCGGCTCACCAGCGATCACCATAACATACATATCGCCGCCTTCTTGACGGAATAAATTGCGCAGCGCAGAAATAGCCGACAGCTTATTGCCGAGCATTAATTCGCATCGCGCCAATTGATAAAGCGCCGCTTGAAATTCTTTTTGCTGCTGCGTTAAGGGCAGTAAAATTGCGTGGGCTGCCTCTGCATTTCCTGACGTCAACTGACTTTGTGCTCGTACCAATTGAAGCCACTCCGGAATATACACTTCTTCCGGAATACGACTTATGAATGCTTCGATATCGCTTGGACGATGTTCAGCCAATTCAAGCAAAATGCGGATATAAGCTTCGCCATTGAACGGTTCTAACCGGAGTGCCTGTTCATATTTTTCCAATGCTTGGTCGTTTTCTTCCAAATCACCAAGCGCTTCGCCCCATATGGCCAATACCGATGCATCTGCCGGTTGACGTGCGTGGAGCTCTTTTGCGAAGTCGATCGCTTGGTGCAGGATTTTAGGTGAATCTTCTTCCATTGCCCATTGCGCCATTGCTTTCAACTGCATGACCGATGCGTCATAATGACCAGTTCGTTTCACGAAAGGTTTCAGCTCATCAATAGCCTCTTTCGCCATTTCACGGCTTAAACAGAAAGTGCCATGATGCATCACCGGCAATTCGTTGTTCGGCATGTTTTTAGCCGCTTCGTCGTATAGCATAAAGACCCCCGAAACCATTCGCCACCGATGCGCATTGTGCAGCAATCTGCCGATGATTCCTCTTTGTGCCGATGATTCTTCTTCTAGTTCTTCCTCTTCTGTAAACCATTGCGCAAGTGCATCCGCACAAAAAGTTTGAGCCAAACCTAGTTGTTCACCGCGCAGCCTTTTTTTCAGCCGTTTGTTGATTTCGTGCGTTTTCCTCAATTCCGCAAGAATCTGGATGTATATCGGGTATAGCCGTTCATCTTCCGGCCGTTCGCTGATTAATTGTTCAAGCAAAGTGGCAGCACGTTTCGCTTCATTATTCCTTGCACAAAACTCCACGTGTTGATAACGCGATGGGAATGCTCCTTTAACCGCGATCGCCTGTTCAAACAACGCTTCTGCTTTTGTAAGATCTCCTTGTTTTTCCGCGCAAAGTGCTTTGACGACAAAGAGCCATTCCTCTGGCACCTGATCCGCCACTAGGTCCAAGGTTTTCATAATCGCAAGAACCGATTGTTCTGTCATAACCAGCTCAAACAAGTCGTTAAACTCCAGTTCTAACGGATCGTTTTTAAGAATAAACAACGCCGTAGAAAACGCCCGTGAAATATCATCCATTTCAGTATAGGCATTCATCAACGCCTCTCTGACCACCATATTGCTCGGATCCAGTTCCGCGCTTTGCAGAAGTTCTTGAACGGCTTCATCAAACTGGCCAGCTTCCATGGCCATTAAACCTAGTTGGAAATGCGCTTGCGCACTTGGCGCTTTCTCAATCGCTTGCACGTAAAGCTGATGAGCAAAATGGCGATTGCCAACTTGTTCATGCAATTGGCCTTCAAAGCACAGCAGTTTTTCATCTGTTTCGATGTGACGCATTGCTTTGAACTTATTCAGCACCCGATTCCGGAACAAGGGATGCTCACCGAACTCCTTGTACTGCTCCGCGATGTCTGCGTAATCTTGCAACGCTTTCTTCTCAAGCCCTTTTTCCAATAACGCGACAGCCTGTTGCTGACCGTCATATTCCGGCCATTCTTCCCAAAGCATCGTTGATGACCGGATAAAATAGCCGGTATCGCCTTTTTCTATATAACTCGTCAAGAAGGCAACCGCCTCATCAAAGCGCTGTTGTTTCAAAAGACTATGCGCAATGTACGTCACTGCAAACAAATCTTTCGGGTCAAGCTGAAGCGCTTTACGGTAATCTTCTTCCGCTTCTGCAAATTTCTCCTGCTCCATTGCGATATGCCCTCTGTATACATAAAGCACATCTTTGCTGTCGGCTTGCTGAATGCCTTTATTGACAATAACCAAGGCTTGCGTCCAATTTTCAGCTTCCATATGAATTTCGGCAAGTCGCAAATAGGCATAAGGACGTTCTGGCGACATTTCGATATAGCGTTCAAAATAATTGATGGCTTCAGTTTCTTTCCCGAGCGCTAACAAACAGCGTGCTATTTCATAGATGAAATAACCGTCCTCCGGCATTTCCCCACTCAGTTTTTGGAACCGTTCCAATGCTTTTCCGTAAGCGCCGGACTCGTACTGGATCAAGCCATGAGTGATTTGTGCATAAATGTCCGACGGCAGCTGCGCAAGCGCAATCTCCGACCATTTATACGCTTGGTATAATTTCCCGACATCCATATAACAGCGCGCTAGATGGCTATAAGCAGCGGGTTGGTAATGATCCAATTCAATCGATTGTTTCAAGTAAGGGATGGCCCGTTCATGGTTATCCTGATTCATTAAAATGACGCCTCTTAAAAACAAGGCATATGGACTGTTTTTTTCATTGACTGCCGCAAGACACGCCAATGCTTCTGGCAGTTCTTCTTTCTGGTAATGCAAATGCGCCGTGAGCAACGCGAGCTCCGCGTCCTCTGTTCCAAATTCCTGTTGCAGCCGCTCTAACCATTTCGCATGGAATGCTTTGGCACGTTCGGAAAACAAAATCGAGATTCCGATAACTGCTGCGTAACGCTCTTCCATATGATCTTGCATGAAGGAAATGAACGCTTCACTTTCGCCTTCTCCTTCTTCATCGAGAAACTCATACAAACGCTCGAAGAAACGATGCTCATTTTCATTTAGTTGCGACAATAAATGCACTTGCTCTTCTTTCACAAAAATCATACTAAGTGAATCGGTCAGTTTATACGCCTCTTTTAATTCCGTATAAGCTAATAAAAATGGCGATTGGTCATTTGGATCTTGAATGAGGAGCGCCTGCAGACGGTCATCGTAGCCGACCACTACTTGTACATGCGCACTGTTTTCGATCATCATGCTGATAAGCACTGGCACACCGGCATCAATCATTGTTTTATATAAATCCACTGAGCCTTTGAAATAACGCGACTGCAACCCAAGCGATTCCATATACGACATTGTCGTGCGCAGTTTTGAACCAGTCACATCAAAAATATGTGTCGCGATTTCGTCCTGTCCAATATCCATGCCGAAAGCTTCCAACATGATTGATAACGAAGCCGGCACACAATAATCGAGCTTCTGAACTTTCGGGGTCAATTGGAGCTTTTTTAGAACTCCTTCGCGTTGAATGATCGTTTTCCCGTAAATCGTCTTTTCCAACACCGATTGATGTTTTTCGATCCATCTCTCGAGATCATCCCATTTCTCGAGCTTGTATAGACATTCAGCCGTCAAATAAACGTAACGATTCCGCTGGACATGGTACGGATTTGCCGCGTTGATTTCTGTTATAAGTTCCATTGTCTCTTCATAACGGCCGAGCAAAAACAATCGTTTCACTTGTTCCATCCAAAATGACCAGTTCGCTGGATAAACGACCTGACCGGATTGCAACATTTCCAATGACGCTTCTTGTCTACCTGTCATCGACAAATGGTCTGCCAGTAACAAGCGCACATGTTGATTGCGCTCGGAGGATTCATCTGCCAATGCATTTATTAAGCCGCTCTCCGCCTTTTCCCATTCTCCGCTGTGCAAATAATAATAGGCTACTAAGTCTGGCCAGAGCGTTTCTTGCAATTCGCTGATTTTCTCCAAATGCTCTTTCGCTTCCGGCATACGGTTCAGCTGACAAAATACTCGGAACAGCAAAGTATGTGCAGAAATTTGCTCCTCCACTGAAAAAGCTGTGTCCGTAATTCCTTGAAGCCGGGCATTCATGCGTTCTTCCGCTTCTAAACTTTTCCCATTCTCCAATAACCGTGTACAATGCCAAGCAAATGGACGCATTGTACCAAAACGCTTGTATGCATGCGTCGCTAAGAAATTACTATATGTATATAAGTCCATTTGGTCTGCTAGGCGGATTAAGCGATAATACTCATCTTCTGTTTCTAGTCCCTCCAGCCATTCACGCAATTGTTTCAGTGATCGGGCATCCCATAATCCGCGAACGGCCTCGATTAATTGACTAGCTGTCTCTATCTCATTAGCTTTCATTTGCTCTCCAACTCTCATTTCTCGCTTATCCCCTTTTTATTCGGTTGATTAATTATATTCTGGAAAATTATAGGGCGCAATCTTTATTTCGAGACAGTTTATTGGATATGATCGAAATTTAAATGTCTTATAAAAAATCTTTATTCATACAGTGAATTTCATAAAGCGATTCATTTTAAACACTTTAGGTAGTTTGAATACTGTCTAATAGAAGTTTGCACATAAAAAGGAAGATGCAGCGGAATCCTTCGATTCGACTGCATCTTCCTTTTCACTCTTACTTTTTACTGCTTTCTTTTGCCGCTTCTGCTTCCATCTCTCTCCGCCAGCCGACAATTTCCCGGGCTTCAATCGCTTTTTCCAGCTTTTCGTCCCAACTGCTTGAAGACGTATTCCAAACGCGGGAATAAAAAATGTCCTGCTTGTGGTCGTATAATCGGAATTCGATGCACGGGATATGGTCAACCGTGTCTTCGATGCAGCTGGCAATATCCGTAACGATGGTTTGAAAGCCTTGCTCATCTGTATCTTGGATGGAAGTGGCAAGCAAGTTTTGCATGCGGTCTTTTTTGACAGTGCCTTTTGCAGCGTAGCGATACGTCTCGAGTGATGTCTCTTCCAATTCCGGCAAAGCTTCTTCTGCCATCAAGTATTCATCATGGACAGCGCTATAGGAAATACGCGTCGCTCCCGCTTCCATCTCTTCTTCAAAAATGCCTTGTTCCAAATAATCATGACCTTTAGCCGTCAATCCGTAGCCTTTCTTATCGAGCTGAATCAATCGGCTGCGCTCCATTTTTTCAATCGAGTCGCTGATAAAAAGTTCTTCGACAAACAGCATTTCAGCGAGCGTTGCGGCTCGGCGGATGTCGCGTTCCTGGAAAGCGAATAAGAGCATTTTCATCAAAATGTCCATTTTCAATCGCTTGACCCGGTCGAAACTTACCACATATGTCACGACAGGCAGCTTCCAGACCGCTTCTTTTCGAATAGCGACGTCTGGATTGTCCGCTAAACTTGAACGCAATTCATTCATTAGCTCGTCCATCCGATCACCTCCTGCTGCTTTCTAATGCCTTCAAGCCATTGTTCTTTTTCACGACTTCAAGCACGTGCTGATACATTTTTCTCGTATCCGCTTGTGTTGCGCGTTTGGTGAACATATCGGAACTGCCGACCAATACGAGCAATTCTTTCGCGCGCGACAAGGCTACGTTGAGGCGTCGGTAATCTTTCGCAAAACCGATATCGCCGTGCTTATTGTCATTATTACGCACCATGCTCAGTACGATGATGTCCCGTTCGCTGCCTTGGAACCGGTCGACGGTCCCTGTGCGGACCGTCAAATGCGGCAAGCGCAGCTCTTGGTCGATCATCCGCTGCAGCCGTTTAACTTGTTCGCCATAAAAGCTGATCACGCCGATGCTTTTCTGTTCGTCAGCAGCGAGTCTGCCCGCTTGTTTCGCTTCGGCCGTAGCATCATTCAGCTCTACTAACAACGCTCGGATTTCTTGCAGTTCTGACGCGTTATACAAACTTTTTCCGCCGCTCATGCGCTCTTCAAACGACGCCGGTTCATTCGGCAAGTCGATCCACATGAGGTGATTGCTACGCGCAACGGTCTTCGATTCCAGTCCATGATCGCGCTCAGCGTCAGAATCCGCGATGCCGCATTGCAGCTGATCGTTTTCAAATTTATAGAAAGGCGTGATTGTTTCCATAATGTCTTCGTGCATCCGGTATTGAATCGCAAGCATCGTCTTATTGCTGTCCGGCAAGTTTTTGTAAAGCCGTTCAAATAGCGATTCTTCCAGCAATTTCTCAAGCTCCCGCTTTTCTTCAAAGCCGCTATTGTCGTTGATCATTTCCTCGAGCGTTTCTTCCAATGTGTCATTGCCAAGTAACGGCGGCAATTGATGGTGATCCCCAACCAAGATGATTTTCTTGCCTTTTAACATTGGCAATAGAAGTTCCGGCGGCGTCGCTTTCGACACTTCGTCGATAATGACGACATCAAATTCCGGGTAATTTTCGATAAAATCTTTGCGCGCCGATGCGACGCATGTCGTACCGATTACATTGGCATGTTTGATGTACATTTTACGGATTTCGTCCAAATCATGGTCATTCGCCTGTGTTAATAAATCCAGCCAGTTTTTCTGAATCGCCTGCAGCATTGGCAAGTTCTTTTTCTCTTGCTTCAGCGATTCTTGCGTAAAGGACAAGCTCGCTAATTCTTTCGCCGCCAGCTCGTATTCCCGTTCTGGATTTGAAGAGAGGATTTCTTGCAACGACGCAGCTTGTTGTTCGTTCGCTTCGATTTCTTCTTCGAAAGTTTTCATCTCACGATTGATTTCAACGATTCGACCTTTATTTTTCTCCTGCTCTTTCATGTGTTGTGCGAGCTGAGCTTGATGGTCTTCCAAACGCTCTTCAGCTTTTTCATAAGCAAGCCGTTCGTTTTCAAGCTTAACGAGTTCTGCCTGATGGTCGCGTATGGCGCCATCGATGTCTTCTGGCACATTATCGGCAGGTTTTATTTCCAAGCAGCGCTGTTCTAGCGGTGCCAATAGCTGTTGTTCTTGTTCCTGACGCTCACGCCATTTCTGATCCACTGCCAGGTATTCTTGTTGCTGCTTCACGAGCAGGTCGCTGACGGCTTTTTTCAAGCCTTGAAATGCTCGCTTGGAATCTTCAACGTATTCTTCGGCCGACTTTAGCTTTGCGCCTCTGCGCCAAATATTGTTTTGCCGTTTATGCAGTCCTGCAAGCGCTGCTTTTAACACAGTAGGATCGGTGCGCTGCGACGTTTTCAAAGCCGCTCGAAGCTTGTCCATAAAGCTGTCGATTTCTGCAGACGTGAACGCTTCCGGTGCCAAAAGCGCTTGCTCTTTCACTTCGGCTACTGCGAGTCCTAGTGGCGCTGCTAATTGTTCAACGTACGAAATCGCTGTGGCAATGCGTTCGTTGTATTCGTTGAGCTTTGTCCATTCGTTCATCTTTTCACGGTTTGTTTCCAGTTTGTTGAGGCCATACGTGATCGACGGGGTTTCATCGACCTTTTGCTCCCTCATCACCTGCAACAAGCCGTCGACTTTCTTGATGGCTTCTACAGCATTTCTCGAAGCTTCTTTCCCTGCAATGGCAGTAGTCACTTTCTGACGTTTTTCCACAATCGCCGCAACGTCGCGTTTTTTGCTCTCGACTTGCACTGCCAGTTTTTGAAACTCGATCGCTTGTTCAAGCTGACAGATTTCGCTCGTGATCCGCTGTTTTTCACCCGCAAACCATCGCGCATCTTTGTCGCCGTCTATCAGTTCAGATACGGTGCGAATCAACGCTTCCAGCTCTTGCAGTTTCTCTGAAATCTGTTCATTTTCGTGCACCGCTTTTTCGCGCTGTTCTTTGAACGCGGCAGCTTGATGCTGCGCTTTTGCAATGCGGGCTCGAATGGTTTGATATTTGATCTGCGTGACTCTTTTTTCTTCGATGGCATCCGACAATTGTTCTACAACCGGCTGCAATTCGCTATAAGCCTGTTCTGTCGCTACGAGTTCAGCTTCCAGCTTGGGCTCGCGTTGTTTCCGCTGTTCGTATTGAGTCGTGATTTCTTTTAAGGTATGGTCTTTCCAATACTGGCCGACATTTTCCTCGATGAATTTCTTGCCTTCTTCTTCGATGCTTTCGGTCCGTCCGACACGAAGAATGCGAATGTCTTTATTCGCCAACAAGCGTCCGAGTGCATTATCAACGGCTAAATTCGATTGTGACGCGACTAACGTGCGCAAGCCTTTTCGGGCATTTTGAAGACAGATTTCCGAAATCACCGTCGTCTTGCCTGTTCCCGGTGGACCTTGGATGACGTATAAATCTTCTGCAGCCATCGCACCTGATACCGCTTTTTGCTGAAACTCATTCAAGCGGTTATGAAACGCCAGTTTTCCAATTGCTTGCAGCGGCTTCACAGGCGGCTTTTCCTCGAACAAGATGCGATCAAGCTGCGGATTCACCGCGAGGCCTTTTTCCAAATTCCCGAAACCTTGACGCAAGCGCCTGATTTGGCTGAGCGCGGCAAAATTGCTGAACACGACTTCTTTTTTATCCAGTGCAAGACCGCGTTCACGTACTTGCTTGATCATGTGGTTTTGCAGCTCCACTTCGATCTTTCGGTTTGCCGCTTTGATGACAGTTCCAACGTCTCCCATAATTCCTGTCAGCCGCACGCTCAAGTTTTTCAAGGTCTTCCATTCCGCGTCTTTCAACTGACAACCTGTTAACGTGATCCGACTGAAGTCATGACTAAACGCCATATGGGAATAGCCTGTCTTCACATCCGGAATGTCCATGCCGCGTTCTTGGATTTTCAAATACCCTTCCCAGCTAGCAATGCGTTTTTTTACATAATCCGAGCTTTCTTTCGCCGGTTTCATACGGTTGATTAGATTCAGCAATCCTACTGTCGCCGGTTCGCGGGATTGATCAAAAGCGATTGATTCTTCTCGCTGCCAATTCGTGCCAAGCGCATGAAACGCTTTTCGCAGTGTCAGATTCGTCACCAATAATCGGTAATTTTCAAAAACGCCATGGACAACAATTGAGCCATCTAGTTTACTGTTTGTTAATCGCAGCGTTTCAGCGCCTCCAAAAATCAATGCCACCGACAGCGCCCCATCGCTATTAGACGGGTATCGTTCGATAAACACGTTAAAAGGTTTGTCCGCAACAAAAAACGAGCGTTCGCTGATGCCGAACCCTCTCATTTTTTCTTTCGCCGTATTGGTCAACCGGACCGCAGTTCTATATGTACCTATCTGTGTTCTACTCATTTAATCACCTGTTCTATATCTCTAAACAATTATCATCGGGCTCGAAAAGATTCCTTCTCATCATATCATCTATTTTCCGAGATTATATCTCAAAATGTGGAACAACATGAAAAAGCCACATTTGAGATGGGATGGATTTCAAGCACTTTTTTCTATCATTTAAAATGGACAAATAAAAAAATCACCGCTTACCAGATGAAGATGTGCTGGGAAGCGGTGATTTTTTTATTTTTTGATGAACCTAATTTATTTCGACTTAAAATTAAGCGTTATTATTTCTGATATGAAAATAAGATGGGCATTAGAACGCCTATTACTCCGCCTTTGAAAGTATCCGGAACTGATTTTCCGGTTGGGTCTATATAATACAGAACCTGAGTGTCTTCGTTATAAGTAAAGCCACGATCCGTTAGTTGTGTAACGAGTGACGCCGGCAATACATTGCTGCCTGTCAATTGCTCAAAGTAAGGAGTTGCATAGATTGAGACATCCACGTCATCCAAGCTCGATTTTAAAATGAATAAGTCTTTATCGCTTTTCAGAATCCATTGCCCTTTTGAATGAATGGCCAACTGCGAATATTCCAATCTCGAAATGCCGTCCAAGTTCACACCGAAAATATCATTAATCAGTGTACGGTTTGCTTGGCCGCTCAACTTAGAATCATACATTTTGATATAACGGTCCATTACTTCATTTTTTTTCAATGCCATAATCTCATCAGGAGTAATCGGCTCATCCTCGAAAGAAGCATGCACTGCTTTCATGATGGTGTCTGGATAAGTATCTGGCTTCGAGCCATAATTATTTTTGGAAATAAGATTAAGGTCGATATCGAAAACCTCTTTAACCGCCACTCGAACTTCGTTGCCTTTTACTTTTTTACCGAAAGACGTCAAATAGCGGTCCATGACCTCTACTTTCGCCATTTTATCGATTGTTCCGATAGGAGAATTAGCCGGTAAGCTTTCTTCTAGTGCTTTCATCACTTTCTTCGAATACTTCGCCTCTGCCGTTGCATGCTTCGCTTCATAAGTATGAGGATTTGAATTCGTTTGAGTATCCGCCGCAAATGTTGTGCCGACGCCGCCCGTTAACGCGATACTGGTAATTACACTGAATAATATTGCTTTTTTCGTCATCATCTTGATGTAATTTTTCACGTTCATTCCTCTTTCTGTTATCTGGATTTTGACCATGTATAAATTGTCTTAACTAAGCTGTAAGAATTATTACTTTTCCTATATATTACAATACTATTTTATTATAGTCTATATAAATTAAGTAACGAGCCAAGCGTTATCATACAAGTTTTTTTATTGCATATGGATGCCTTTTCAGTCTTTTTCAGTGAATTATAAAATGAGAAAAGCCGCTGTTCCAAACACAGATATGTTAGGAACAGCGGCTAAAATCTACTATTATATTGTCTATTGAATTTCGTCTGAACTTCCATTCGGCCGATTATCTCATTCGTTGATAAACAAAAACAATTGGCTCGGATACTCTC
>JBFEIJ010000014.1:0-42454 GCA_041553775.1 Planococcus sp. (in: firmicutes) | reverse complement strand
GGAACAGGGTATAAAATAAATAACCCTGTTCTTTTTTTTAGATGAAAGGAGATGAATCGAATGAAATTTCAATGGTTAATTTTACTTGGTCTTATTTTTGCTGTTATTATCGCTATTTTCGCAGTAGTAAATGTCGATTCTGTGCCAGTCAATTATGTTTTTGGTGAAGCACAATGGCCGCTGATCTTGGTAATTCTTGTGTCAGCATTGCTCGGCGTCTTGCTGAGTTCGACAGTTGCCATTATTCGCACGTTCACATTGAAGCGAAAAGTTAACGCTCTTCAAAAAGAAATTGCTGTGAAAGAATCGCTTATTGCAACGCAGCAGAACGAAATTGCGGAATACCAAAAATTAGACGTTCAACCGGAACCGATGATCGTCACTAAAGACAAACCGGCAGAATACGAGCCGAATGAAAATAAGTTTGAAGAAAACAAGCTTAACGAAAAAACGGAATAGTCGCCTATTAAAGAAGTAGCCTACGAATTGTAGGCTACTTCTTTTTGTCTGCATTTTTTTCCTGTATAATGGACCGGTGAGGAAGTGAATGTTGATGATCGAATCCAAAAAAAGATGGCGCTTGACCACACCTGATGAAGACTTGGTACAAGCCATACAGCAAGAATTATCCGTTTCATCGGTATTAGCGAAAATATTAGTGACGCGCGGCATTTCAAGCGCTGAAAAAGCGAAAAGCTTCATGGCTGTGGGGATGGAAGGCATACATAACCCTTATCTCATGAAAGACATGGACGTCGCAATTGACCGCATTCGGCGCGCGATTGAACAACAAGAGAAAATTGTCGTGTACGGCGATTACGATGCCGATGGCGTAAGCAGTACAACGGTCATGATGACGGTATTGGAAGATTTGGGAGCGGACGTATCTTTTAAAATTCCAAACCGCTTTAAACACGGCTACGGGCCGAATAAAGAATTATTCCAGCTAGCGTCAGACGAAGGCGCAACGCTTATTATAACCGTCGATAACGGCATTTCAGGTGTTGAAGAAGTGTCGTTTGCGAACAGCTTAGGGATGGATGTGATTATCAGTGACCACCACGACATCGGAGAAACGATGCCTGAAGCGGTAGCTGTGATCCATCCGCGTCACCCAGAAGGCAATTACCCGTTCGGCGAACTTGCCGGAGTGGGAGTGGCGTTTAAAATGGCGCAGGCGCTGTACGAAGAAGTGCCTGAGCATTTATTTGAATTGGTCGCAATTGGAACGATCGCCGATTTGGTGCCGTTGCATGATGAAAATCGGGTTCTTGTAAAAGCGGGGCTGGCTGCGCTAAGAGATTCACCGCGTCCGGCAATTGAAGCATTGGCAGAAGTGTCCGGCGTGAAACAGCGTGACATTACTGAAGAAACGATCGGCTTTATGTTCGGTCCACGTGTTAACGCGATTGGTCGATTGCAGGACGCAGATCCGGCCGTGCGCATGTTCATGACAGAAGACATGGCAGAAGCGAGAAGTTTGGCAGGCGGTTTGGACGTATTGAACAAAGAGCGTCAAGCCATTGTCAAAAAAATCGCAGAAGAAGCAACCGCACAAGTCGAGCAGCGCTACCCGGATGGTCCGCCGCATGTTATTGTAGTTGCTCAAGAAGGCTGGAATCCAGGAGTAGTCGGGATTGTGGCATCGAAATTGGTGGAACAATATTATCGTCCGGCAATTGTACTGTCGCTTAATCCTGAAAACGGCAAAGCAAAAGGCTCTGCCCGCAGCATTGAAGGCTTCCATTTGTATAACGAGCTGGCGGAAAACCGCGACATTTTGCCGCATTTCGGAGGACATCCGATGGCGGCAGGTATGACACTCGATATCGAGCATGTTGACGAATTGCGCAGCCGCTTGAACAAGCAAGCGGAAGCAGGATTAACGGCGGAAGACTTGACGCCAGTCGTGGAAATCGACATTCCGGTGCGTCTAGATGAAATCGATACAGAAACCATTGAATCAATGCGCATATTGGCGCCGTTTGGCATGGGTTTTGCAAAACCGAAGTTTTTCCTAGGCGACGTCACTGTGTCATCAATCCGCAAAATTGGTGCAGCACAAAATCACTTGAAAGTGGAGCTCGCTCAGGATGCAGCGACAATTGATGCTGTCGGTTTTGGTCTTGGTCCAGTAGGAGATGAGCTAACGCCTGATGTGAAAATCGACGTCATCGGTGATCTGCAAGTGAACGAATGGAACGGCCGCAAAAAACCGCAATTGATGATTGAAGATGTCCGCACCGATGAATGGCAATTATACGATATTCGAGGCATTCGCCAAGTGGCGCGCTGGTCGAAATTGATTCCGGACAAAGGGCAAGTGTTCTTGGCGTTTCGGCCAGACACGGCAGCCGTTTTTGAAACCTTGATCGGACAGCCGATTTTAGGACCGGAAGCGATTCGTCAACTGGAAGCGCGCAAACACCATTTGGTGCTGCTTGATTTGCCGGATTCTGAAGAAGAGCTTGCCGAAGTGCTTGCTGAATTGAAGCCGAAGCGGATTTATGCCCATTTTTATGCCAAGGAATCGCAGTATTTTGAACAAATTCCAACACGTGAACAATTCGCTTGGTTGTTCTCATTCATCAAAAAACGCGGTACATTCGACTTTAAGAAGCATTGCGATGAACTGGCAAAGCATAAAGGATGGAGCCGGGAAACATTATTTTTCATGCTGCAGGTGTTTTTTGAACTTGATTTTGTTACACTTAACAATGGACTTACAGAGGTTGCTAAAGCTCCGAGTAAACGTGATTTGACTGAAGCGCCGATTTACAAAAAACGCGAACAGCAAATCGCTTTGGAACAGAAGCTACTGTATGCATCTTATAGAGACTTAAAACAGTGGTTTGACGCGAAAGTGGCAGCCAAGGAGGAAGAATTATGGATTTAAAGCAGTATGTAACGATTGTAGAAGATTGGCCGCAACCGGGTATCCGGTTCAAAGATATTACAACGATCATGGACAATGGCGAAGCGTATAAATACGCGACAGACCAAATTGTGGAATACGCGAAACAAGTCGACGCAGACGTTATCGTCGGTCCTGAAGCACGCGGATTCATCATTGGCTGCCCTGTAGCTTATGCACTTGCAATCGGATTTGCGCCTGTTCGTAAAGAAGGCAAATTGCCGCGTGAAGTTATTCGCGCAGAATACGGCCTGGAATACGGTAAAGACGTCCTAACGATGCATAAAGATGCGATTAAACCAGGACAACGCGTTTTGATCACAGATGATTTGCTGGCAACTGGCGGCACAATCGAAGCAACAATCAGCCTTGTTGAACAATTGGGTGGGGTTGTCGTTGGATGTGCATTCCTTATTGAATTGACTTATCTGGATGGCCGCGACAAATTAGTCGGCTATGATGTCATGACATTAATGCAATATTAATCTTTTTCCTCTGCCTTTTTGGCGGAGGTTTTTTTAGTTTTTTTACATAGTCACGATTATAAAGGGTAAGAACACAATAGAGGTGATAATCTATGCAATTAAGCAAATATCACGATCCAGCGAAAAATGGCGAGTTGCTTGCCGAAGTTTTTGGAGATGCGGGGTCGGTTCACAACATAACAGCAGAAACACGCGCTTTTTTTCAACAAATTCACGGAGGAGTTCCAAGCACTCCAATAACTTATCAAAAAAAATGGGTCGACCGCTTATGGGCCTTGTTTGCTCAAGAAAATTCGATTAACGATCCAAACAGCTATGCCGAATTGATTGATGGTGAAGACGTTGTTCCGGAATGGAAGACGAAATTGGATGAAGAATATAATGTGTTGCATAAAGCAATAACGCGGTCTGTTAGTGTCGAGGATTTTGGTGCCGTTGGAGACGGTGTAACTGATTGCACAGAGGCATTCCAAGCGGCTTTGGGCAGCGGCTATAGCGATGTTTATGTGCCGGAAGGCATTTACATTGTACGCAAAATTGAAATGCCTTCTTTTTCAAGGCTGCGAGGAGCGGGCAAAGGGGCAAGTGTGATAAAGCTCCACGACGAAGTGCCGAAACGGCAGCGGCTCGTTTCAAATGCCAATCCGTTTCGCGGCAACACGCACATTGCGGTGGAAAAGATCGGATTGGATTGGAATGTCGAACGCTTGGGCAAAGATGTTAAAACAAGCGCAGGGAATAATTTTTCCAGTTGTTTGACGTTTGCAAAGGTAGAATTCGGTTGGGCAAAAGAAGTGGCGGCTGTCAATCCGGGCTTGCATTGTTTTGATGTATCGTCCACCATTTACAATTACGGCGGAGACGGCAAGCGGGCAAGAGGCGGCAGCCGATATATCTGGATCGACCGTTGCAATGGCTACGGATTCGGCGACGATGGGGTGACCACTCATCATAGCGATTATGTCTTTATCTCGAATTCGCATTTCTGCGACCCGAGCGGCCGCTCCCATCGAGCGGGGTTCTCCAATTCGAACGGCATCGAAATCGACGACGGCTCGCGTTTCGTCTGGTTGTTGAACAATTCAACTGCGCGTTGTTTCGGTGGCGTGGAAATCAAAGCGCACGCGACGTCATCTGCGGCAACTGGCGTATTTATTTCCGGACATTTATCGGTTCACGACAATCGTTCATTTAACTTCCGCCATATTGGACATCATAAAGCAGACGATCCGGATTCTATGACCGCTTATAATATTTTGGCGCAGCGATTGGTGTCGGTTGCTCCGGTGTATACGGATTTGTACGAGGGATCTACACCGCGAGCACTCGTCGTTTCCGGCTACCGCAATGTTGTCGTAAATCATTTTCTATTCATCGGAGATCCGTCTACCGAATACCGCAATAATCCAGCAGCGGCCATTCAATATAAAGCGAGGCATATCGGACTTGCTAACGGAACGATCACCGGTTTCCGCGGAGCGAAAGCGGACGTACTGGTAACGGGCGGCAGTCAAAGCGCAAACGATGTGACAATCCAGAAACTGCGGAGCATCGATTCTTCAAAAGAAGCAGTACGAATAGGAAAGAACTGTAAAAATATTTACAAAGAAGAGATTTATAAACAATAATGGGTGTAGTATCTCCAGGATATTATGAAAGTCACGGAGATGCGGCTAGAAAGCTTTACTTTTAGCCCTATTGTTTTTTATAATATATAGATATACTTACGCAAAAACTAAAAGCAAGGTGGGCAATTATGGCGAAAGATTTAGTTAGGACTCCGGAAGACGTATTTGAAATGTGTGCGTCTTATATGAATGCCGATCATGTGAATACGATAAAAAGAGCTTACGAAGTGGCGTTGATGGCGCATGAGGGACAGTTCCGGAAATCTGGGGAACCGTATATTGTTCACCCTGTTCAGGTTGCTGGAATTCTTGCGGAATTGCAGATGGACCCATCTACAGTTGCTGCGGGCTTTTTGCATGACGTCGTGGAAGATACCGATGTCAGCCGTGAAGACATCGTCAACGATTTTGATGAAGAAGTGGCAATGCTTGTTGATGGCGTGACCAAGCTCAGCAAAATCAAATACATGTCGAAAGAAGAACAACAAGCCGAAAACCACCGGAAAATGTTTGTTGCGATGGCACAGGATATTCGGGTCATTCTCATCAAACTAGCTGACCGTCTTCATAACCTGCGCACATTGAAATACCAATCGGTTGAAAAACAGCGCATCAAAGCGAACGAAACGCTTGAAATATTTGCGCCGATTGCACACCGACTAGGGATTAATACAATCAAATGGGAGCTCGAAGATACAGCTCTTCGTTATTTGAATCCGCAGCAATATTACCGCATCGTCAATTTGATGAAAAAGAAACGCACAGAGCGCGAAGAATACTTGAATAAAGTAATGGATGAAATCCGCATACAATTGGACGAGGTCCAAATTGAAGCGGATCTTTTCGGACGCCCAAAACACATTTACAGCATTTACAAAAAAATGGCGTTGCAAAACAAACAATTCAATGAAATTTATGATTTACTGGCAGTGCGCATTACGGTCGACAGCATTAAAGACTGCTACGCGGTGCTAGGCATTATCCATTCGACATGGAAGCCGATGCCTGGCCGTTTCAAAGATTACATTGCGATGCCGAAACAAAACTTGTACCAGTCGCTGCATACGACAGTGATCGGTCCACAAGGCGATCCGCTTGAAGTGCAGATCCGCACTGAAGAAATGCACCGCATCGCCGAGTATGGTGTGGCTGCGCATTGGGCGTATAAAGAAGGCCGAAAAGTCGATATGCCAAAAAACACTGTCGATTCGCGTTTAACGTGGTTCCGTGAAATTCTGGATTTCCAGAACGAAGCGGACAACGCAGAAGAATTTATGGAGTCGCTGAAATACGATTTATTTTCCGATATGGTTTATGTGTTTTCGCCAAAAGGCGATGTGATTGAAATGCCGGCAGGTTCCGTGCCGATTGATTTCGCTTACCGCGTGCATTCGGAAATCGGCAATAAAACCATCGGCTCGAAAGTGAACGGCAAGATGGCGCCGCTCGATACCGAGTTGAAAACAGGCGACATCGTTGAAATTTTGACTTCAAAACAATCATTCGGGCCAAGCCGCGATTGGCTGAAAATCGCCAAATCGACGCAGACGAAAAACAAGATCAAGCAATTCTTTAAAAAGCAATTGCGTGTAGATAATGTTCAAAAAGGCAAGGATTTGATCGAAAAGGAAATTCGAGCACAGGAATTCAACGTCAAAGACATTTTGACAAATGAAAACATCAAACGTGTTTGCGATAAATTCAATTTTGCAGGCGAAGACGATATGTACGCTGCAGTCGGTTTTAGTGGCATCACAGCTCAACAAGTTGTAAACCGCTTGGCGGAACGCCAGCGCAAACAGCGTGAGCAAGAAGAAGCCATCGAGAAAATCACAGTGGAAATGAAATCTCCAGCACCCCGTAAACAAACAGACTCAGGCGTCATCGTCCGCGGCATCGACAATATGATGATTCGTTTGTCACGTTGTTGTAATCCAGTGCCGGGCGATAGCATTATCGGGTTTATTACAAAAGGCCGTGGCGTTTCTGTTCACCGCGCTGATTGCCCGAATGTCCATGCCGACCAAACCGACCGCCTGATTCCAGTCGAATGGGAAAATGCGGAATCGCCTGAGAAAAAAGATTACGCCATTGATATTGAAGTTGAAGCTTACGACCGAGCTGGCTTGATTAACGAAGTGATGCATATGGTCAGTGAAGCGAAAACGACGATAACGGCAGTCAGCGGCAAAGCTGATGCCGATAAAATCGCAACAATCAACATGACAATCATGATTCCGCACATTTCGCACTTGAATCGTGTCGTAGAAAAAATCAAACAAATTCCGGATGTCTATTCGGTAATACGGGTCACGAATTAAGGAGGCATTATGCGGGTCATATTACAACGTTCCAAACAAGCTTCTGTGACAGTTGACGGTGAAAAAGTTGGAGCGATCGACTCCGGCTTTGTCCTGCTTGTCGGCATCACACACGGCGATACAGAACAAGACGCGGCATATGTCGCAAAGAAAATTGCAGGGCTCCGTCTTTTTGAAGACGATGCAGGTAAGATGAATTTGTCGATCGAAGAAAAGGGCGGCAGCATCTTGTCGATTTCCCAGTTCACGCTTTACGGCGATGTCAGAAAAGGTCGCCGTCCAAGCTTTACCGAAGCTGCGCGACCGGAAGTGGCTGAGCCGTTATGGCTGAAATTCAATGAAGAACTACAAAATTGCGGTCTATCCGTTGAAACGGGTGTGTTCGGCGCAATGATGGACGTCGAACTCATCAATGACGGTCCTGTCACAATGATTGTGGAATCGAAACAATAAAAAAGGTGGACGGCAAGTCACAATGACTTGCCGTCCACCTTTTTCGCATAGAAAAAGTGTCATGAAGAAATTCCTCATGACGCTTGAATGTGATTATTTCAATTTGGCATCGAAATAATCGACAATGCCTTTATACAAGCCAAGAGCTGCTTGTTGCTGGAACTTGTTTGAAGTGACGATGCGCTCATCGTTGTAATTGCTTAAAAAGCCTAACTCCACAAGAACAGCTGCTTGTTTGTTTTCGCGCAAGACGAGGTAATTGCCTGGGCGTGCACCACGGTTGCGCAATTCAATTTTACCTGCGAGGCCTTTGTTGATGGATTCGGCAAGCGCTTGTTGATAGCCGAGCATGTAATACGTAGTGAACCCGGATACGCTATTGTTTTCAGTCGCATCGTAATGGATGCTGATAAACGCATCCGCCGAAACTTGATGACCCGCGTAAACGCGTTTGCGCAAATCGACGTAAACGTCTGACTGGCGCGTTAAAATAACTTCTGCTCCTGCCGAGCGCAAATGATGCGACAATATTTCAGACGTTTTCAGCGTTAAGTCTTTTTCTTTGGTTTCCCGCACGCCGACTGTCCCGCCGTCGTTTCCACCGTGGCCGGGATCTAATACAATCGTTAAGCCGGTAAGTGTGCCTTTTTTGCGGGTTTGCGGTTGTGAAGCGTTCGTAGGCTGTACACTCGTTTTCCCGTTTGTCACGACCCAATCTGCGACAAAGGCTTTTTGGCCATTCGGCAATGAAACTTCATACCATTTTCCTTGCTTGGATACGACAGGAAATTGCTTGCCTGCATTTGCACGGCTCACGACAGCTGTTGAAGTTGAAGGACCGGTGCGTAAATTTGTACCATCCGTTAAGATGGTGATCGTTTCTGTTTTTGAACTTATTGCTTTTTCGACTGGCTTATTGGATAGGATTCCGTGGAATGCATAGACCCAGCCGTTTTGCTTATCGGAAATTTTGATTTCGATCCAATTGCCTTCAATCGATTTAACCGGAAAGATTTCGCCTTTTTTGACGGTTCTTTGGATTGCGGAACTCAACGATGGCTGTTTCCGCACATTCAATGCATCAACGGCGATTTCAAATGAAGACACGTCGCTTTTAGTCGGAGCGGGTGTTTTTGAACTTTGCTCCTTGGTAGTGATGAATTGTTTGGAAACAAAACCTTTAACGCCGCGAAAATCGACTTTCAACCAATTGCCGGCGTCGCTTAGAATCAGCGCTTGATCACCGGCGCTCATCTGAGTTAACACAGATGAAGAAAGGTTCGCTTGTGCACGAATGTTCAAATGGTCAACAGAAGAAACAGCAGTCTGTCCACTGACATTTTTTGCAGCGCTGCTTGTTTTTCGAGCTAACCAAGCAGCGATCCATCCCGTTTCGCTACCAGTGCTGATTTTTAGCCACTCGCCGCTTTCAGAAACAATCGTGACTTTTTTCCCTTTTTTTAACGATCCAGTTACGTTGTAACTAAGGCCAGGACCACTACGTATGTTGACTGTGGATCCCGTAATTTCAGCTTCACCAGTAGCTGCTAATACTGGATTTGTTGAAAAGGGAGAAATAGTGCCGGAAATTACTAAAGAAAATAGAATAAGACCAATTAACCACTTTAAGTTCATTTTGCACCCCTTTATAATGTCTCTCTCTGTATTATGAAAAAAAAATGACCGTTTGTCAAAAAAGGTTGACAAGATTTATAGGAGTCCTTAAGATTAACTTTATTATACTTATATATTAGCTGTTGACGAAGAAAGTAATTGCATGATTGGCTGGCAAGAGAGGGGAAGTCCTGGGCTGAAAACTTCCTTACAGAGATGTGCGATGAAAAACACTTACGAGGCTTTTTTTCGAAAGATGCAGGCTGCATTTAGTAGGGAAAAACGGAACCGGCCGTTACCCGGAATGAGAGGATGCCGGCATTATTTCCATGGCATCAACTAGGGTGGAACCGCGGAAGCTTATTGAAAGCTCTCGTCCCTTGCGAAAGCAAGGGGCGGGGGCTTTTTTGTATTTTAAAAGGAGTGGAAAAAATGGGCAAAAATATTCAAGCGCCGCGCGGTACATATGATGTGCTGCCGGATCAATCGGCCAAATGGCAAGAAGTGGAACAAAAAATCATCGAACTGTGCCGCTTATACCAATACAAAGAAATCCGGACACCGGTTTTTGAACACACGGAATTATTTCAGCGCGGTGTCGGTGATACGACAGACATCGTTACGAAAGAAATGTATACGTTTAAAGACCGGGGCGATCGCAGCTTGACGCTTCGACCTGAAGGCACTGCGTCGGTCGTGCGTTCATTTGTGGAAAATAAATTATTCGGTTTGCCGGACCAGCCGGTGAAATTATTTTATACCGGCCCGATGTTCCGTTATGAACGTCCACAAGCAGGTCGTATGCGCCAGTTCGTGCAATTCGGTGTAGAAGCAATCGGTTCAAAAGATCCGGCAATCGATGCAGAAGTTATTTCATTGGCGATGGAAACTTATCGTTCGGTCGGTTTGAAAAGCTTGCGCCTCGTCATTAATTCGCTAGGCGATACCGAAAGCCGCACAGCCCACAAAAAGGCGTTGGTGGAACATTTCGCACCAAATATTGAAGAATTCTGTTCGGATTGCCAAACGCGATTGGATAAAAACCCATTGCGCATCTTGGATTGCAAAGTGGACCGCGAAAATCCGTTGATGGCAACAGCTCCTTCGTTAGCGGATTATTTGAACGAAGAGTCACGTGCTTATTTTGATGAAGTAAAAGGCTACCTGGACGAATTGGACATTCCGTACGTAATCGATCCGAATCTTGTGCGCGGCCTGGATTATTACAATCACACCGCCTTTGAAATCATGAGCGATGCGGAAGGCTTTGGCGCCATTACGACGCTTGCAGGCGGCGGACGTTATAACGGCCTCGTCGAAGATCTTGGCGGACCGGATGCACCAGGCATCGGTTTTGCGATGAGCATCGAGCGCTTGTTATTGGCATTGGAAATGGAAAAAGTGGAAATCGGCACATCGGATACTTTGGACGTTTATGTGATCGCAATGGACGAATCAGCGAAGAAAAAAGCTTTCAGCATCGTAAAAGACTTGCGGATGAATAAAGTATCTGCGGATATGGATTACACTGGCCGCAAACTGAAAGCGCAAATGAAGTCGGCTGACCGCAAAGGCGCAGGATTTGTAGTAGTGATCGGTGAGAACGAATTGGCAAACGGCAAAGCCGCCGTTAAAGAAATGGCGACTGGCGAGCAGCACGAGGTTTTATTCGCAGATATCGCAAGCACTGTATTGAAAAAGAAATCATTGGAGGAATAAATATGTCAAGAACACATTATTGTGGAGAAGTGAGTGAAGCCGTTATCGGCCAACGAGTATCATTAAAAGGATGGGTGCAAAAGCGCCGTGATTTAGGCGGCTTGATCTTTGTCGACATGCGCGACCGCAGCGGCATCGTACAGGCAGTATTCAATCCTGAAATTTCAGCGCCAGCTGCAGCAATCGGCGAAACGCTGCGCAACGAATTTGTTCTTCATATTGAAGGATTGGTTGTCGCGCGTGCTGAAGGTCAAGTCAACACAGCAATGAAAACAGGGAAAATCGAAGTGCAAGTCGACCACGCGACAATTATCAACGCAGCGAAAAACCCGCCGTTCGCAATCGACGATCAAACAGAAGTGAGCGAAGATTTGCGTTTGAAATATCGCTATTTGGACTTGCGTCGCCCGGCGATGTACGAAACGTTCAAAATGCGTTCAGACGTGACAAAGTCCATCCGCAATTTCTTGGACAACGAAGGATTCCTTGAAGTGGAGACACCGATCTTAACGAAATCGACACCGGAAGGCGCCCGCGATTATTTGGTACCGAGCCGTGTGCACGATGGCGAATTTTACGCATTGCCGCAATCTCCGCAATTGTTCAAGCAAATGCTGATGGTTTCAGGCTTTGATAAGTATTACCAGATTGCCCGTTGTTTCCGCGATGAAGATTTGCGCGCTGACCGCCAGCCGGAATTTACGCAAATCGATATGGAAATGAGCTTTAAAACGATGGAAGAAATCATCGAAATGAACGAACGTTTGATGGGCGTCATGATGAAAGACGTGAAAAACGTCGACATCGATGAGCACTTCCAACGCATGAGCTATACAGAAGCAATGGACCGCTTCGGTTCGGATAAGCCGGATGTCCGCTTTGGCCTGGAATTGGTTAATGTATCGGATTTGGTGAAAGATTCTTCATTTAAAGTGTTCTCAGGAGCAATTGAAAATGGCGGCCAAGTAAAATTGATCAACGTCAAAGGCAATGCAGCGAATTACTCGCGTAAAGACATTGATGCATTAGGCGAATTCGCCGCGCGTTACGGCGCGAAAGGTCTTGCTTGGTTGAAAGTTGAAGAAGAAGGCGTCAAAGGACCGATCGCGAAATTCTTCGAAGGCGATGCAGCAACTGCGTTGACTGAACTTGCTGAAGCGGAAGCGGGCGACTTATTATTATTCGTGGCAGATACAGCTTCAGTTGTCGCTGATACATTAGGCGCGCTTCGCATGAAGTTCGGTAAAGAGCTTGGTTTGATTGATAACTCGGTTTATAAATTCCTTTGGATCACCGACTGGCCGCTATTTGAATACGATGAAAAAGACGGCCGTTATTATGCCGCTCACCATCCATTCACCATGCCTTTCGAAGAAGACATCGAGAAATTGGATACAGAGCCGCAAAACGTCCGTGCTCAAGCATATGACCTTGTATTGAACGGCTATGAACTAGGTGGGGGATCGCTCCGTATTTATCGCCGCGATATCCAAGAAAAAATGTTCAAAACACTCGGTTTCTCAGACGAAGAAGCGCGCGAGCAATTCGGCTTCTTGATGGAAGCATTTGAATACGGCACGCCGCCGCACGGAGGAATTGCTTTCGGTTTAGACCGTTTGGTGATGCTGCTTGCAGGCCGCACGAACTTGCGCGACACGATCGCATTCCCGAAAACAGCAAGTGCCAGCGACCTATTGACGAATGCTCCAAGCCTGGTTTCTACTGCGCAGCTTGATGATTTAAGCCTATCGCTGAATGTTCAGAATAATGAGAAATAACTAGTGTAAAATAGTTGTCGAATCAAAAAAGGTGTGCTAACATACAAGTAGTAGAGAATCCTGATGTGTTCGTTACGAGCAATTCAGTTTTGACCCAACATTTTGTCGTCGGGAGACCAGATTTCATCATGGCTAACATGCCCTAACCGGAAGTTATAAGTGATGACGAGGTCACCCACCTGCTAGAAGCGGGTTCAAAAACGATGCGCACCAAAACGGACGGCACGCTTGGGATTCTCCATTATTTTTAAATTTTTGCCTCTCGGCTATTTGTCGGGAGGTTTTTATTTGTGTATAATCCCTAGTAGATTAATCAACTTTGAAGGGTAGGCAAATTATGTTACATCAATTTTCTAGAAACGAATTAGCAATAGGCAAAGAAGGCATGGATTTAATGAAAAATACCACTGTCGCAATTCTTGGTATCGGTGGAGTGGGTTCATTTGCAGCAGAAGCATGTGCGCGCAGCGGAGTTGGCCGCATCATTCTTGTCGACAAAGACAATGTCGACATCACGAACATCAACCGTCAATTGGTGGCGAACTTATCAACGGTCGGGCAATCGAAAGCAGCAGTTATGCAAAAACGCATTGAAGACATAAACGCAGACTGCGAAGTTATTTCATTGCATATGTTTTACACCGAAGAAACGTATGAAGAGTTTTTCAGCTACGAACCGGATTACGTTATTGACGCGTCCGATACGATGATTTACAAAGTTCATTTGATCGAAGAATGCTACAAGCGTGGGATTTCAATCATTTCGAGCATGGGCGCGGCGAATAAAACCGACCCAACTCGATTCCGCATTGCTGATATTTCAAAAACGCATACCGATCCGTTAGCGAAAATCATCCGCAAGAAATTGCGTGCAGCGGGCATTCGAAAAGGCGTCCCGGTCGTGTTCTCGGACGAAAGCCCGATCATCGTTCGCCAAGACGTCGTGGAAACGGTCGGCAAACCGGACGCAGAAATCCGCAAAGCCCAAATGCCGCCAAGCTCAAACGCCTTCACGCCATCAGCAGTCGGCTTGATTTGCGCAAGCTGGGTCGTCAACGACATCACCAAATCGATCCCAATCAACCGTGTTCGTAATAATTAAATTTCAACCGGCTCGCACGTTGAGCCGGTTTTTTATGTGGGTTAGTGGAACGCGCGTAAAAACAGCTGAACGCGCATAAATCGTGGTGAACGCGCGTAAAAACTTTTGAACGCGCGTAAAATCTTCTGAACGCGCGTAAATCGTCACGAACGCGCGTAAAAACATCTGAACGTGCGTAAATCGTGGCGAACGCGCGTAAAAATATTTGAACGCGCGTAAATCAAAAAAAAACGCGCGTAAATTCTCGTAAACCATAAATAAAGCCATCTCCGCGAAGCGGAAATGGCTCATCTACATTATTTTTTTCGAAAAGATTTCAATTTATCATAGATGCCGGCGAATTTTTTCTCGGAACCTGCGATAATCGGTTTGTAAAACTCTGCTTTTTTAATTTCCTTCGGGAGGTAGTCCTGATCGACCCAGCCGCCGAATGTGCCGAGCGGCGTATCATGCGGATATTTATAGCCGCCGTGGCCGAGTTCGGCGCTGCCAGCGTAATGCGTGTCGCGTAAATGCATCGGGATGTCGCCGGTCTCGCCTTTATTAATCGAAGCGATTGCCGCATCGATCGCTTTATAAGCGGAATTCGATTTCTCTGACAGACACATCTCAGCAACAGCTTGAGCAAGCGGGATGCGCGCTTCCGGCAAGCCGAGTCGGTCAGCCGCCTGGCATGCAGCGAGGACGTGGGGGCCGACTTCCGGGCTTGCTAGACCGATGTCTTCGTATGCCATCACGAGTAACCGCCGCGTCACAGCGGTCAAGTCCCCGTTTTCAAGAAGATGTGCCAAATAATACATGGCGGCGTTGATGTCACTGCCGCGTACTGATTTCTGCAGCGCAGACAATAAATTAAAATAATGTGAGCCTTTTTTATCGCCAAAGACCCCGACGCGCTTGATCATTTGTTCAACCAAGGGATCTTCCACGATGTATTTGCCGTCGCGTTCGTCTGACGCCACGACAATCGATTCAAGCATCGTCAGCGCTTTTCGCGCATCACCGTTCGTACCGTCAGCAATCCGGTTTACTTGTGCTTCGGAAATTTCGATTGCGTAATTGCCAAGTCCGCGTTTCGGTTCTGACAATGCCGAATTCAATAGCTGCACAATGTCCGCATGCGTCAGTCGCTTCAGCTGTTTAATTTCACCACAACGTGAGCGGATCGCGGGATTGACGTCGTGGAATGGATTTTCCGTCGTTGCGCCGATCAAGACGATCGCGCCGCTTTCAACATGCGGCAATAAGGCATCTTGTTGGAGTTTATTGAATCGATGGATTTCATCTAAAAACAACAACACTTTACCGGTAATGCGCGCTTCAGCGACTACTTCTTCGACATCTTTTTTGCCGGAAGTCGTAGCGTTTAACGCGATGAACGGCAATTTTGATGTACCGGCAATGGCATGGGCGATGGATGTTTTGCCGATGCCGGGTTCGCCGTATAAGAGCATCGATGGCACGTGGCCGTTGTGAATCATTTTATATAATGCCGTATGCGGTCCGATCACTTCTTTTTGGCCGACTACTTCGTCAATCGTGCGCGGTCGCATGCGGAATGCCAATGGTTCATTTTGCAAATAGAAAACTCCTTCCGTACATTCGTTCTGATTTTAGTATATCGTGCGGAGAAATAAATGTCATTGCAAGTCCATTGCAACGAGATATGCTATACTTTTAGGAAGAATAATTGGAAACTGACTTAGAGGTGTAACGATGAGGATATCGACAAAAGGCCGCTACGGCTTGACTATTATGATCGCATTAGGAAAAAATTACGGCGAAGGACCATTGCCGTTGCGTAAAATCGCTGCGGACTATAATTTGTCCGAAGCTTATTTAGAGCAACTTGTCGGACCGCTTCGGAATTCAGGTCTGGTCAAAAGTGTCCGCGGTGCATACGGCGGCTATATGCTGACACGTAATCCAAAAGACATTTCAGCAGGCGACGTGATACGCGTACTCGAAGGGCCGATTCAACCGGTCGAAGGGATCGAGGACGAAGACCAGCCACAGCGCGAGCTATGGGTGCGCATTCGGGACGCTGTCAAAAACGTTCTAGATACAACGTCAATTGATGACTTGGCGAACCAGCAGGAAATTGAAAACGATAATTATATGTTCTATATATAGGATAAGGAGTTTACGAATAATGAATCGAATTTACTTAGATCATGCAGCCACTTCTCCGATGCATCCGGAAGTGGCTGAAACATTTTCACTAGCGCTCCAAACTGTTTACGGCAATCCATCAAGCATGCACGGCACAGGCAGAATAGCGCGTAAAGCGCTTGATGACGCCCGCCGTGTATTTGCGCGGAGCATCAATGCGAATGACCCGGAAATTATTTTCACTAGCGGTGGGACGGAAGCTGATAATTTAGCGATTTTCGGCACGGCTGCGAAAAAACCGGGCGGCCATATCATTACGTCAGCTGTCGAACATCACGCTGTTTTGCATGCGTGCGAAAAACTGGAGCGTGAAGGCTACCGAGTAACCTATTTGCCGGTTGATGAAAATGGGCTTGTGCGAGCAGAAGACGTGAAAAATGCGCTTTCTAGCGATACAATTCTAGTGACCATCATGCTTGGCAACAATGAAGTCGGCACGGTTCAACCAATCGAAGAAATTGGTCAATTGCTGAAAGATACAGAAGCGGTATTCCATACGGACGCCGTTCAAGCTTATGGCGTACTGCCAATCGATGTGGAAAAACTGCAAGTGGATTTATTGTCGGTATCTGCGCATAAATTAAACGGCCCGAAAGGCACCGGTTTTTTATACCAACGTAAAGGCAATGCCTTGACGCCGCTTCTTTATGGCGGTGAACAAGAACGCAAACGTAGAGCAGGCACGGAAAACGTTCCAGCCATTACGGCATTCGCCAAAGCAGTGGAAATTGCATTGGCTTCGATGGATGAAAAGGCAGCGCATTATATGGAATACAAACAAGCATTTAAAGACGTGTTGATAGAACAAAACGTCGATTTTAATGAAAACGGCATAAATACCTTGCCGCATATTTTGAACATCAGCATTCCGGGCATGGACATTGAATCGTTCCTTGTGAATCTCGACATTGCCGGTATCTCAGCATCAAGCGGTTCGGCATGCACAGCAGGCTCCATGGATCCGTCCCACGTGCTCGTCGCGATGTACGGCGGACAAGCGGAGCAATTGCGCAACTCCATCCGCTTTAGTTTTGGCCGCGGACTTGATGTTCAGCAAGTACAAGAAGCTGCCATGAAAACGGCACAAATCTGTAAGCGTTTAGCGCTTAAATGAAAAGGTGAGATCGTATGACTGCAAAAGCACCACAAGATACACGCGTTGTCGTCGGCATGTCCGGAGGGGTCGACTCTTCGGTTGCCGCGCATTTATTAAAAGAACAAGGTTATGATGTCATCGGCATCTTTATGAAGAACTGGGACGATACCGACGAAAACGGCGTCTGCACGGCGACGGAAGATTACGAAGACGTAATTCGCGTCTGCAACCAAATCGGCATCCCATATTACGCCGTTAATTTCGAGAAGCAGTATTGGGACAAAGTATTCACGTACTTCTTGGATGAATACAAAGCCGGCCGTACGCCAAACCCGGACGTGATGTGCAATAAAGAAATTAAATTCAAGGCGTTTTTAGAGCATGCATTGAGCCTTGGCGCAGATTACTTGGCGACAGGCCATTACGCACAAGTTGAGCATTCTGAAAACGGCGAGACGAAAATGCTGCGCGGACAAGACAATAACAAAGACCAAACGTATTTCTTGAATCAATTAAATCAAGATCAATTGTCGAAAGTCATGTTCCCGATCGGGCATATGGAGAAAAAGAAAGTGCGTGAAATCGCTTTGGAAGCAGGACTTGCGACGGCTACGAAAAAAGACTCTACCGGCATCTGCTTTATCGGCGAGCGCAATTTCAAAGAATTCCTAGGTCAATTTTTACCGGCGCAACCGGGTGACATGGTAACGATGGATGGTAAGAAGATGGGAACACATGACGGTTTGATGTATTACACAATCGGACAGCGTCAAGGCCTCGGCATTGGTGGAGCGGGAGACCCGTGGTTCGTTATCGGGAAAGACTTGAAAAAGAATGTGTTGTTCGTTGGTCAAAACATTCATCACGAAGCGCTCTTTTCAGATAGCTTGTCTGCAGTGAACCTAAGCTTCACATCCGACACGCATCCTGAAGGCACATTTACATGCACAGCAAAATTTCGCTATCGTCAAGCGGACGTCGGCGTCACGGTGGAAATGCAGGGCGGCGAAGCCATGGTTACGTTTGATGAGCCGGTACGTGCGATTACACCAGGCCAAGCAGTTGTTTTCTACAATGGCGACGAATGTTTGGGCGGCGGAACAATCGATCAAGTATTTAAAAATGGCGCACGATTGGAATACGTAGGGTAATGGGAGAGACAGCTATGAATTATAACGAAATCGGCATACAAGCTTTGCAAGAAGGCGACACAGAAGCCGCAATCAAAGCATTTACACAAGCAATCGAAGAACAGCCGGACAATGCACTAGGCTATATTAATTTTGGTCATGTACTGACGTCGATGGACGATATCGAACGAGCGGAGCGCTTTTTCCAAAAAGCGATCACGCTCGACGAAACATCGGCCACGGCTTATTACGGTTTGGCGAATTTGTATTTCAATTCCGAGCGTTTTGATGAAGCTTTGAAGCTTTATGAGAAAGCGCTGCAATACGGTCTTGAAGGTGCAGATGCTCATTTCATGATGGGCAAATGTTTCGAAAAGATGGATCAGCCTAAATTGGCATTGCCTTACCTCCAACGGGCAGTGGAACTTGATGGCACGGATGTGCAGGCGCTACTCAGCTACGGCATCACGCTAGCATCAATGGAATTGTTTACACTCGCAGAGCCGCAGTTTTTGGAAGTATTGAAAATCGAAGAAAACCACGCAGATGCGCATTACAATCTAGGTGTCTTATACGCTGTATCAACAGACCGCGTGGATGACGCGATGTATCATTTGAAGCAAGCATATACTTTGGATGAGCGCAACGAAATGGCTCGCTACGCATACGACATGATTGCTGCAGAACGTCAATAAAAATATATTCAATGCGGCCTAGGCACTTTGGGCAGAGCTCTCGCTATGAGCCGTTGAGAAGACCCATCACACAGCTTTGCCTAGTCTGTTATTGCGCCTGCGCTGGATAAACTCTCTAAATAATAAGAGATCTATAAGTATAGAACTCTCATGTAGATACGAAGCAAAACTGTTGAGACGCCTGCGGGAATGAGCTCTGCTCCTACAGCGCCTTGCGCTTCGTCGCAAAGACAAAGGCCTCGCTAACTTCGGCCTATGTCTTGCCCGCGGCAAGCGAGGCAGTTTTGCGCAGTATCAACTATAAAGAATTTGTACATACAATACATTGTGAAAGGAGGCGACGAGGATGACTGGGCAAATTGATTTATTCCAAGAAGAAACGCAATTTGTGCTGGGTCGGCCGGTCGTCTCGATTTTTCACAATCCCCAAAATCTATTCTCCATCGCGAAAGTGAAAATCCAGGAAACCAATACCACGTACCAGGAAAAAGAAATCATCGTCTCGGGCTATTTCCCAAAGTTATCGTTGGAGGAATCGTATCGTTTTACAGGTCTTGTGAAAAATCATCCGCGGTATGGCGTGCAATTCCAGGTGGAAACCTTCACGAAAGAAGTGCCGGAAACAGAACAAGGGATTGTGCATTATTTATCGAGCGATATGTTCAACGGCATCGGCCGCAAAACCGCGGAAACCATCGTCAAAAAATTGGGTAAAGACGCCATCAAAAAAATCCTTGAAGATCCGGAAGCGCTCGACGCCGTTCCGCGGCTTTCTGATGAGAAAAAAGACACCATTCGCTCGACGCTGCAAATGAATTTAGGGCTTGAGCGCGTTATGATTCAGTTGAACGATTGGGGCTTCGGTCCTCAAATCGGGATGCGTGTCTATCAGACATACCGTGAAGATACGATTGATATATTAACGAAAAACCCGTTTATCTTAATTGAGGAAATCGAAGGCATCGGTTTTCACCGCGCAGATGAACTCGGTGCGAAGCTAGGCATTACCGGCAGCCACCCGGATCGCATCAAGGCATCAATTTTGCATTTGCTGAACCAAGCTTCGTTGTCGGAAGGCCATGTGTATATTGACGCGAAAACCTTGATTCCGCTTGTGAAAGAAATGCTTGAAGCGAGTCAGCGTGAGGAAATTTCCGTCGAGGCGATTTCCAAAGCGATGATTGAGATGAATGAAGAAGGCAAAGTCGCAGGGGAAGAAACCCGGCTTTATTTGCCATCGCTGTATTATTCGGAAGTCGGCATTGCGACAAAGCTTGAAACGATGTTGGCGTCGCAGACAAACCGCGACCGTTTCCCGGCATCGGAAGTTCGAAAAGCGCTTGGGGAAGCGGAAGAGCGGCTTGGCGTCAGTTACGCGGAAACGCAAGTGGACGCCATTGACGCGAGCATCAATTCTTCGGTCATGATTTTGACTGGGGGCCCTGGAACTGGTAAAACGACAGTTGTCCGCGGTCTTGTGGAAGTGTATGCAGAACTTCACGGCTTGTCGCTTGATCCAAAAGATTACGCGAAGAAGAAAGAACCGTTTCCGATTATCTTAGCTGCTCCAACTGGGCGCGCTGCCAAACGCTTGAGCGAGTCAACGGAATTGCCGGCAATGACGATTCACCGATTGCTCGGATTTAACGGCCAAGAAAAAGACGAAGAAACGGAAAAAGAAATCGAAGGGCGCTTGATCATCATCGATGAAATGTCGATGGTCGATACGTGGCTCGCGCACCAATTGCTAAAAGCGGTGCCGGAAGATGCTCAAATTATTTTCGTAGGCGACCAAGATCAATTGCCGCCAGTCGGACCTGGCCAAGTGCTGCGCGATTTGCTCGAGTCAAAACGCATACCGACTGTGGAATTGACCGATATTTATCGTCAGTCTTCGGGCTCGTCGATCATCGAATTGGCGCATCAGATGAAAAACGGGCAATTGCCAGCAGACATCACGGCAAAAACGGCCGATCGCTCGTTCATCAAAGCGGGTCCGGATCAAATTTCCTCGGTGGTCGAGAAAGTGGTCAAAAGTGCGTTAGCTAAAGGGCATTCCATCAAAGATATCCAAGTGCTTGCTCCGATGTATAAAGGGCCGGCCGGAATTGACGCGCTCAATCGGATGATTCAAGAAATGGTCAACCCGAATACCGATGGCAAACGCAAAGAACTCGTATTCGGCGACATCACGTACCGGATCGGCGATAAGATCTTGCAGCTCGTCAATCAGCCGGAAAGCAATGTATTCAACGGGGATATGGGTGAAGTTGTCGCCATCATGAAAGCGAAAGAAACGGTTGAAAAACAAGATATGCTCGTTGCGTCATTCGATGGCATCGAAGTGACGTATCAACGCAGCGATTTAAATCAGCTGACACTCGCTTATTGCTGTTCGATTCACAAATCGCAAGGGTCGGAGTTTCCGACTGTCATTATGCCTGTCGTGCGCGGTTATATGAAAATGCTGCGCCGGAATTTATTGTATACCGGCATTACCCGCAGCAAAGATTTCTTGATCTTATGCGGCGACCCGCAAGTGTTCCGCTACGGCGTTGAACGCACCGATGATACGCAGCGCATGACGACATTAAAAAGCCGCTTGCAGCGATCTGAAGCGCAGCCTGCGAGTGAGTCGCAAGCCGTGTCGGATACAGCTGAAGCGACAGAGACAGCGAAGCCAGCCGCCCAACAAGCTGGACCTGTCAGTTTGACGGCAGAAAATGCCCACGCCATCCATCCGCTCATCGGCATGGAAGGAATCAAACCAACAGATTTTATAGAAACGTGAAAAGCATCCTTTCGAGGGTGTTTTTTTTTACGAATTTACAGTTGGAAGCGTATTTTTACTTTGATGGGGCGTATTTCGATGGTTGTCGAGCATATTTAATTGTTAATAGAGCGTATTTCCAGTGCGACGGGGCGTATCCCTCCAACACGGCAAATCGGATCGTAATTTCAAATGAATAAACACACAGCTCGATAAGATCACTGCTATTGACATAGCGGAATCCTTTTCTATATAATTCAGGATATACATCCATACACAAACACCCAGATGGAGAAAGTACAAAATTGCACGCGTTCAGAAAGAGGTTCCCAGGCTGAAAGGACCTTCGCCCCGCTGTTTTGGAAAGCTACTCCGGAGTGCAGCTAATCACTGCCGTCACAGCCGCGTTAAGGCATAATGAGAGACACGGAGCTTTTTCGTCCGTGTAATTAGGGTGGTACCGCGAACTAAAGCCTTCGTCCCTTGCGCCAGCGCAAGAGATGAAGGCTTTTTATTATGTTTAGGAGGAGAAAAAGATGAAAAACATGACAGCTGCAGACATCAGAAGAATGTACATCGAGTTTTTTAAAGAAAAAGGACACGACCAAGAACCGAGTGCACCGCTTGTACCATTTGAAGATCCTTCATTATTATGGATCAACAGTGGTGTTGCGACGTTAAAGAAATATTTTGACGGTCGTGTCATTCCGACAAACCCGCGCATCGTCAACGCGCAAAAATCGATCCGGACGAACGATATTGAAAATGTCGGTAAAACGGCGCGTCACCATACATTCTTTGAAATGTTGGGCAATTTTTCAATAGGCGAATATTTTAAAACAGAAGCAATTCATTGGGCGTGGGAATTCCTGACTGATCCAAAATGGATGGGCTTCGATCCCGAGCTATTGTCGGTGACGATTCACCCGGAAGATGAAGAAGCTTATAGCATTTGGTTAAATGAAGTTGGCGTACCAGCGGATCGGATTATCCGTCTTGAAGGGAACTTCTGGGACATCGGTGAAGGACCAAGTGGACCGAACTCGGAAATTTTCTATGACCGCGGCGAATCTTATGGGAATGACCTGAATGATCCGGAATTATACCCAGGCGGCGAAAACGATCGCTATTTGGAAATTTGGAATTTGGTGTTCTCGCAGTTCAACCACAACCCAGATCATACGTACACACCACTACCTAAGCAAAACATCGATACAGGCATGGGCTTGGAACGTATGGCTTCAGTTGTTCAAAACGTACCGACAAACTACGATACTGATTTGTTCATTCCGATTATCCAAAAAACCGAAGAAATTTCTGGCGTGCGTTACGGAGCAGACATTGATACCGATATGGCGTTCAAAGTCATTGCTGACCACGTCCGCACAGTTGCATTCGCAATCGGCGATGGCGCATTGCCGTCAAACGAAGGCCGCGGCTATGTACTGCGCAGACTCTTGCGTCGTGCAGTTCGTTTTGCGAAAAAATTGGGCATCGAAAAACCGTTCATGTATCAATTGGTGCCGGTTGTTGGCGACATCATGAAAGATTTTTACCCGGAAGTTACCGACAAGCAAGATTTCATCATCCGTGTGATGAAATTGGAAGAAGAGCGTTTCCATGAAACGTTGCATGACGGATTGGCTATTTTATCGGAAGTTGTCGCTCGTCAAAAAGCGGCAGGCAGCAAAGACATTCCAGGTGAAGATGCATTCCGTCTTTATGATACGTATGGCTTCCCGGTTGAATTGACTGAGGAATATGCGGAAGAAGAAGGCATGACAATCGACCACGCAGGCTTTGAAGCTTCAATGGATGCACAGCGCGACCGTGCACGGAAAGCGCGCCAGAATGTCAATTCGATGCAAACGCAATCCGAAGTTTTGGGCAGCATCAAAGTCGACAGTGAATTTATCGGCTACGATCGCACGCTTTCGCAAGCTTCCGTATTAGTCATCGTTAAAGATGGGGAACTAGCTGACAGCGCTCAAGAAGGCGACGAAGTGCAAGTGATTCTTGACAAGACGCCTTTCTATGCAGAAAGCGGCGGACAGATTGCTGACCGCGGTACGCTGAGCAATGATTTGGTGCAAGCGACCGTATTGAATGTGAAAAAAGCGCCGAACGGCCAAAACCTTCATTCGGTCCGCATTGATTCTGGCGAATTGACTGCAGGAACTGTTCAAGCTGAAGTGGATAGCGATGAGCGACGCCACACAGTGAAAAACCATACAGCTACGCATCTTTTACATCAAGCGTTAAAAGACGTATTAGGGACGCATGTTAACCAAGCAGGTTCATATGTTGGACCAGACCGTCTGCGTTTCGACTTCTCGCATTTCGGCGGCGTGACAAAAGAAGAAATCACGCAAATCGAACAAATCGTGAACGAAAAAATCTGGAACGGCATTGCAGTCGATACAGGATTCCATGATTTGCAGGAAGCAAAAAACATGGGAGCAATGGCTTTATTCGGTGAGAAATATGGCGATATCGTTCGCGTTGTTCAAATCGAAGACTATTCGAAAGAACTTTGCGGCGGCGTCCATGTAATGAACACTTCTGAAATCGGTTTGTTCAAAATCGTCTCGGAAAGCGGCATCGGTGCTGGTGTGCGCCGGATTGAAGCTGTTACAGGCAAAGGTGCATATGAGAACTTGCGAGAAAGCGAACAAATTTTGGAAGAAGCCGCTTCATTGCTGAAATCTTCTCCAAAAGACATGGTTCAAAAAGTCCAGTCGCTGCAGCAAGAGATGAAATCAATGCAACGTGAAAACGAGTCATTGATGGCGAAAATTTCAAATGCGCAATCGTCTGAAATCTTGACATCGGCGCGTCAAATCAACGACATCACAGTGTTGTCGACCAAAGTCCAAGCGAAAGACAATAACCAGCTGCGCCAAATGATGGATGATTTAAAGCAGAAATTCGAAAAAGCGGTCATCGTATTGGGCGCAGTGGACGGCGACAAGGTCATGCTGATTGCAGGCGTTACAAAAGATTTAGCTGGCGGGAACTATCACGCTGGTCAAATCGTCAAACATGTTGCAGAGCAATGTGGCGGAAAAGGCGGCGGCCGACCTGATATGGCGATGGCAGGCGCTAAAGATCCAGAGAAATTGGAAGCCGCGCTGGAATCTGTCTACGAACAGCTCAAATAGGTTTTATTAATGAAGGTTATCGTTTATAATGTTATTCAGGCAGCGAGAGTCAGATTCTCCTATCTAAATCCGAAAGCGAGGTGCTTGTCGTGAGTTCATTTGATCAAACAATGAAATTCAATCCGTCTGATGAATCGATGGAGCAAGAAGTGAAACAAGTGATGCTCCAAGTCCATTCGGCACTTGAAGAAAAAGGCTATAACCCGATTAATCAGATCGTCGGATATTTATTATCAGGTGATCCGGCTTATATTCCTCGCCATCAGGATGCACGTAATATGATTCGCAAACTTGAGCGGGATGAAATTCTGGAAGAGCTTGTGAAATTCTATATTAAAAAGAATAATGAGGAACAACAATGAGGATAATGGGATTGGACGTCGGTTCGAAAACAATCGGCGTCGCCATCAGTGATGCATTGGGCTGGACGGCACAGGGCATTGAAACGGTTAAGATCAATGAGGCGGCAGATGATTTCGGCATGGCGCGCCTCGGCGAATTGATCAAACAATATGAAGTGACTCAAGCTGTTGTCGGCTTTCCAAAAAACATGAACAATTCAATTGGCCCGCGTGCAGAAGCATCGCAAAAGTTTGCAGCTTTGCTCGAAGAAGTATATGCTATACCAGTAGTACTTTGGGATGAGCGGCTAACGACGATGGCTGCAGAGAAGATGTTGATCTCTGCTGATGTAAGTCGCAAAAACCGCAAAAAAGTGATCGACAAGATGGCCGCAGTAATGATTCTGCAAGGCTACCTTGATTTTAAAAAATTATGAGGTGACGTAAATGGAACACGGACAAGAGCACATTACAGTCGTTGACGAAAACGGCAACGAACAATTATTTGAAGTATTATTCACATTTGAATCAGCAGAATTCGAGAAATCATACGTATTGTATTTCCCGGTTGGCGCTGAAGAAGATGATGAAGGCGAAATCGAAATCCAAGCATCTTCATTTACTGAAAACACTGATGTTGACGGTAAAATCGCAGGCGGAGAACTTCGTCCGGTTGAAACAGATGAAGAGTGGGACATGATCGAAGAAATGCTTAACACTTTCCTTGATGAAGAAGAAGAAAACGAAGAACAGTAATCTAAAAATGGAAGGGACGGAATTGCTTGCTGATTCCGTCTTTTTCTTTTGGCAGAAATTCGGTATACTGGAAAAGGAAATAGTTAAGGGGGGGAACCCGTGGACAAGCAGTCGAAAAAAGATATTATGTTCGAACGGATGAAAGAAAAGAAAAAAGAAGTGAGAACAGTGAGACGCATTGTGGCAATCGTCGCATTGGTAATCCTGTTGATTGTCGGCATTGTCGGATTTCAAGCGTATAGCTATGTAAGCGATGCGTTGGAACCGGTTGATCCGGATTCTGAAAAGATCGTGGAAGTGGAAGTGCCGATCGGCTCAAGCCTCGACAGCATTGCGGAACTTCTTGAAAAAAACGGCATTGTCAAAGATGCACGCGTCTATAAATATTACGTAAAATTCAATAACGAATCGGAATTCCAGGCAGGTACATACGGTCTTCTTCCTTCGATGACGTTTGATGAAATTACGCAAAGCTTGAAAACCGGTAAAGTGTACCGCGAGCCGTTGTTTACAATTACCGTTCCAGAAGGGCTGACATTAAAGCAAATCGCTGAAAATGTAATCGCTAAAAAAACGGATTTCACAGCAGCGCAATTCATGGAGAAGATGGAAGATGAAGCGTATATCGATGAGTTGATGGTGAAATACCCAGAATTATTGACAGATGAGATCAAAGGGGAAAATGTCCGCTATGCATTAGAAGGCTATTTATACCCGGCGACTTACCCATTTTACGATGAAAACCCTTCAATGGACTTGATCATTGAGCAAATGCTCGATGCGACATTAGCAAATGTAGCTCCATACCAAACGGTGTTGGATGAAATGGAAAAAACGCCGCATTGGCTGTTGACGTTCGCCTCTCTTCTTGAAGAAGAAGCAACGTCGCAAAGCGACCGTCAAGCGATTGCCAGTGTGTTTTATAACCGTATGGAAAAAGGCATGAAGCTTCAAACGGATCCAACCGTCATTTATGCCTTGGACCAAGATAAAAAACGATTGTTCAACAAAGATTATGAATTCGAACATCCGTATAGCACGTATGCGAACGAAGGCTTACCGCCGGGTCCAATCGCTGCAGCAGGGATTGAATCGATTCAAGCGGTACTGGATCCAGCCAACACGAACTTTTATTATTTCCTTGCGGATTCTGAAGGCAAAAACCATTTCGCCGAAACGTATGAAAAACATTTAGCAAACCGCGATAAATACATCGGTCAATAAAACACGATAACCTGACAAGAAGGAAGCGACCTCGCATTCCTTCTTGTTTTATGTTAGTATAAGTAGTAATTTTTGCTAGCACGAGAAGGGGCTTGAACTATGGGACAACACCAATTGGCAGAGACGCTGGCGTCGATCAAAAGCTATGCTGTAGAGCATCATGTGCCGATTATGGAAGAGCAGGGCATTGATGAGTTGACCCAATTGCTGGATCAGCAAAAGCCGGCCTCCATATTGGAAATCGGAGCAGCTATCGGTTTTTCAGCGATTAAAATGGCGCAAGCCTTGCCGGTTTGCAAAATCGACACAATTGAGCGGGACGAGAGCAGATTCGAACAAGCGCAGAAGTTTATCGCGGAATCGGGATACGGAGAACGCATCCGAATTCTTCATGCGGACGCTCTTGAGTTGGACTTATCTCTTCTGCAGCCATCTTATGACGCAATCTTTATCGATGCAGCGAAAGGGCAATATGAGCGTTTTTTCGAAAAGTACGAAACGCTTTTGCCAGAAGGCGGAATCATTTATTGTGATAATATGCTTATGCACGGGATGGCCGACCAGCCACTCGCCGATATACCTCGAAGAAAGCGGACGATGATCCGCAACATCAAGAAATTCAGGGAACATATGATGGCCCATCCGCTTTATGAGGTACAATTGCTGCCAGTTGGCGATGGCATCATGATCTGCAAGAAAAAAGCCAATACAAAATAAGTTGATTTGCAAGGAGCTTGGAATAATGTCGAAAAACCGTCCAGTCGTAATCGGGATAGTCGGAGGTTCGGGCTCGGGTAAAACGAGTGTCACGAACTCTATTTATGAAGTATTCAAAGAACATTCGGTCGTCGTGATCGAACAAGATTATTATTACAAAGACCAAAGCCATTTGGCTTTTGAAGAACGTCTTGAAACGAATTATGATCATCCGTTGGCATTTGATACCGATCTATTAATTGGTCATGTCAATAAACTGCTTGATCGTGAAGCAATCGAAAAACCGATTTACAATTACGCGATTCACACGCGTGCGGAAGAAACGGTTCACATCGAACCGAAAGATGTTATTATTCTTGAAGGCATTTTGGTCCTTGAAGACCAGCGCCTGCGTGATTTAATGGATATCAAATTATTCGTCGACACCGATGGAGATTTGCGCATCATCCGCCGACTCATGCGGGATATCAATGAACGGGGACGGACAATCGATTCCGTTATTGAACAATACCTGACAGTTGTGCGCCCGATGCACAATCAATTTATCGAACCGACAAAGCGCTATGCGGATGTAATCATCCCTGAAGGCGGACAGAACGAAGTGGCAATCGACTTAATGGTTACAAAAATTAAAACAATTCTTGAATAGATTGCCAGATTATAATATGATGATACGAGACTGACGGATGCTAGTCATCTAGAGTCAGCGGTTGAAGGAGTGGGGATAAATGGCTAACGAAAAACAATTTCCAATGACAGCTGCAGGAAAGCAGAAGTTAGAGGATGAACTGGACTTCCTAAAAACGATCAAACGCAAAGAAGTGGTTGAACGGATTAAAATCGCTCGTGATTTCGGTGATTTATCTGAGAACGCTGAGTATGACTCCGCAAAAGAGGATCAGGCATTCGTTGAAGGACGCATTTCAACATTAGAATCGATGGTTCGCAATGCCGTGATTATAAATGAAAACGAATCGAATAAAGATATGGTCCGTTTGGGCACAACAGTCACGTTTGTTGAAGTGCCAGACGGCGACGAAGAATCATACACGATTGTCGGATCTGCAGAAGCAGACCCGCTTGAAGGTCGTATTTCCAATGATTCGCCAATTGCGAAAAGCATGATTGGCCGCACTGTAGGCGAAATCGTCAAAGTGTTGACACCAGGCGGTGAAATGGAAATTAAAATCGTATCCATCACATGATGTAAAAAAACGGCCATTCCAATAAAGAATGGCCGTTTTCGGTAATTATCGCTCTCCCTTGGAACATTAGATGCGCCCAAACGTCAAATTCGTTATGTGGCAAAATGCTAAAACTATTTTAAAGAGGAGGCATTTTTAAAATGGCTAATCAAGAAAAACGCTCTCCTTCCCGCATGAATAAGAAGAATCGTTCCAATTCAGTCTTGAACATGATGATCGGATTGGTTTTCACATTGATTCTTATTACGGCGGCATTTATCTTTATGGATAAAGAAGAAGGCAGCATCGAACAACCCGAATCGGTAAAAATTGCGCCTGATACAGATCAACCTTCAGCTACAGACGACGTGGCAGAAGAGTCGAAAGACGATGAGGCGGACGTAGTAGCTGAAGAACCAGAAGAAGAACCTGAGGAAGCCCCTGCTGAAGATGAGGCGGAATCAGCAGAAACAGAAGAAGGTACAGTTACAGGCGGCACCATCACGAAAGAAGACTCAAATGATCCCGTCGTTGAAGAAACGATTATCAATACAAGTTGGGAACCGATTGGGACAACTCAAAAAGGTGAACATGTTTCGGTTTATCAAGAAGGATCAGCAGATTGGAATGAAAAAATCAAAGCGATTTCATACGCTACTGGCTTAGCAGAAGACGATATGTACATCATGATGATTAAAAATGGCGGCGGTCCACAAAAGTCGATTGGCGTCGTTCAATCGAAGGATCAATCCAAGAAATACCGCGTCCATATGGAATGGGTTGACGGCGAAGGCTGGAGCCCGGTGAAACTGGATGTCCTAAATACGCTGAAGGGCGCCTATTAAAAGGGCGTCTTTTTTTATGGCGAGATTTGGAGTATATAATTGTAAAATTGAAGAAGCAATATTTAAAGTCGCTTCGGTCGCTTTGGGCAAGGCTCACAATATAAGCCGAGAAGAACACTCGTCTTATATTTTCGCCTAGCCCTCTGGCGCGCCTTCGCTAAGTAATGATTCTATATGAAGTATAGATGGAAGAAGGAGCACTTATAATACTTCATATGATTTTCACTTCAAATTCCTAGATTATATAATTAGCAAGGTTTTAGTGACGAGGAGACTCAGGGCTTCGTCCGCCGTAATGAAGATCATCCGGTTGATTCGAATTGATGAAAGCGTGTATTTTTAATTTCAAGAAAAAATACAATAACTCTACTTAACAAATAGAAGGGAAGTAACATACATGAAAATTGGTGTCATTGGTGCAATGGAAGAAGAGGTTCATTTATTGCGAGCGAGTTTGGACAGTGTGAACACGGAGGAAGTTGCAAATTGTGAATTCACGTCTGGAACGTATAAAGGACAAGAAGTCATCTTATTGAAAAGCGGGATCGGTAAAGTGAATGCGGCGATGTCGACGACATTATTGCTCCAGAAATTTCAACCGGACGTTATCATTAACACAGGGTCAGCAGGTGGCTTTGATGCGGACCTTGAAGTTGGTGCGATTGTCATTTCGGACGAAGTGCGACATCATGATGTAGATGTAACGGCTTTTGGCTACGAAATGGGCCAGGTGCCTCAATTGCCGGCTGCATTCCTATCGAGCGCAGATTTGATGGATCACGCGATTCAAGCGGTGGAAGAGCTTGGAGAGCATGCATACGCAGTTGGCCTTATTGCGACTGGGGATTCGTTCATGGACGACGCGGAACGTGTCGAAACCGTACGCAGCCATTTCCCAGGGATGAAAGCGGCAGAAATGGAAGCGGCAGCTGTCGCTCAAGTATGCCATCAATTCGGTACGCCGTTTGTCGTGATTCGTGCATTATCGGACATCGCAGGCAAGCAATCCAATATTTCGTTTGAAGAATTCCTGCCAGTGGCAGCGAAACACTCAACGCAAATTGTATTGAATGTTGTAGAGCGTTTGGCTAAAAAATAACAAAAGAAAAAGCTGGACGCGGCGCAATGGCCGCTTCCAGCTTTTAAACTTTTTTCAAGGTGAATGTGCTGACCATCAATAACGAGCACAGCAAGAACAAGAACATATAAGCGACCGCCGGGATGACCGGTAAGCCGAAATAGGATAAGGTTACAAGCGTACCTGCCGCAGTGATGGGCAAGCCGGTAAAATAGCCAGTGGATTCAGCGATATTAAATCGAGCCAAGCGGAATGCGCCTGTAGCGATGTAGATGACAGTGAACGCCATGCCTGCAATTCCAAAATCAGAAAGCACCAATTCATACATCAAAATCGCTGGTGCGACGCCGAATGAAATGATGTCGCTCATCGAATCGAGTTGTTTGCCGAGCTCAGATTCCTGGTTATACTTGCGTGCGACGATGCCGTCGAAACGGTCTAAAAATGCGGCGATGAAAATGAATAATACACTAAAGCTATAATAGCCATTGAGCGCTGCCATCAATGATGCACCGCCGAACGCCATATTGCCGATAGTGATCATGTTAGCGGTTTGGGACCTCAATTTTTTAATTGAGTGATCCATTCGTTCTATGAGTAACAATGGAGAACACTCCTTTTCCATAAACTTCTTAGTTCATTATACTGCCTATGGCCAAAAAATGGTAGACTATTTTAAGCAACGGAGGTGTCTATTTGAAGAAAAAGATGTATCAACAATCAATAGAATTGACAAATGGGCCGGTGACGTCGAACCTGCTCAAATATTTCGCTCAGTCGCGGCTGAGCCGCAAAGCAATTCCAGGGTATATTAAGACTTATAAAATAGATATGGCAGATGTAGTGGGACCAATCGAATCTTTTCCAACGCTCCATAATTTTTTCATTCGCCAATTGAAAACGGAAAGTCGACCGATCGCAAAAGAAGCTGTCGTATCGCCAGTTGACGCCAAAGTGGAAATTGCAGGCGACCTTCATGAGGGAATTCGCTTCTTGGTGAAAGGGCAGCAATATTCGTTGGAAGATTTGTTGGGCAATGCCGACATGGCGGATCTTTACCGCGACGGCAAATACATCGTGTTGTATTTGTCTCCTGCGGATTATCACCGCATTCATAGTCCGGTTGATGGTCAAGTTTTGAAACAATATGTACTGGGCAAGAAATCATACCCCGTCAACCAAGCTGGACTGCAATATGGCAAAGCGCCAATCAGCGGCAATTACCGGATGATCACCGAGCTTGATAGTGACGCTGGCAAATTATTGATGGTCAAAGTAGGAGCGATGTTCGTTAATTCAATTGAGTTGACCAACCTTGAAACGACTTGGAATAAAGGCGAAGAAGTCGCTTATTTCAGTTTCGGCTCCACCGTCGTGCTGTTTTTTGAACACGGAAAAGTCGAATTTAGCGAAAACATCCGAAACGGAAATGCAATCAAGGTGGGAGAAGCCCTCGCGCATATGTTATAATCAGTTGAATTAAGTCCGTAGAAACAGGAGTTGTCGATTATGTACCAAAAATTCGTACCAAGCCAATACGTAAAGACGGTGTTTGATATTACACCCGACATGCTATTGAAGAAAAATATCCGTGGAATCATTACTGACCTCGATAATACGTTGGTGGAATGGGACCGTCCGGAAGCTACACCAATGTTGATCGATTGGCTGCGGTCTATGAAAGATGCGGGGATCCAAGTGGTGATCGTGTCAAACAACAATGAATTACGCGTGAAGTCTTTTGCGGATCCACTGGGCATTCCGTTTATTTACCAAGCTCGGAAGCCGATGGGACGCGCGTTCCGAAAAGCGCTCAAGCTGATGAATGTTAGCCGTGAGCAAGTAGTCGTCATTGGCGATCAAATGCTGACTGATATTTTCGGCGGCAACCTCAACAAGCTTCATACCATTCTAGTGCTGCCAGTGGCAAAATCTGACGGCTTTTTCACGCGTTTCAACCGCTTGGTGGAGCGCAGAATTATGAAGAGATTAAGAGATAAAGGCCAGATTATGTGGGAGGAAGAAAATTGAACGAAATGCCAACTTGCATCGGATGCGGTGCTTTAATTCAGACAGAACGCTCGGGAGAATTGGGCTATGCACCGCCATCTTCCTTAGATAAAGAAGAAATCATCTGCCAGCGCTGCTTCAGATTGAAAAACTACAACGAACTACAACCGGTTTCTTTGACGGATGACGATTTCCTGAAGATATTGAACGGTCTTGGTCAAAGAAAAGGCTTGATCGTAAAAATCGTCGATATCTTTGATTTTAACGGCAGCTGGCTTCCAGGTCTTCATCGTTTTGTTGGCAGCAATGACATTTTGTTGATTGCCAATAAATCGGATTTACTGCCGAAATCAGTTAAACAGCATAAATTGATCAATTGGATGAAACAAGAAGCTAAAAAGCAAGGCTTAAAACCGGTTGATGTGCTGACAGTCAGCGCTCATAAAGGGACGGGCGTTGTCGAAGCGATGGAAGCGATTGAACATTACCGTAAAGGCGAAGATGTCTATGTTGTCGGCAGCACGAATGTCGGAAAATCGACATTCATCAACCGCATCATTAAACAGTCGACGGGTCATTCCGATATCATTACGACTTCTCATTTCCCAGGAACGACGCTTGATATGATCGAAATTCCGCTTGATGACGAAAATTCACTTTTCGACACGCCGGGAATTATCAATCATCATCAATTAGCGCATTTCTTGCATACGGAAGATTTGAAAATGATCATGCCGAAAAAAGAAATCAAACCGCGTGTGTTCCAGTTAAATCCGGAACAGACTCTGTATATTGGCGGCTTGGCTCGCTTTGACTTTATTCAAGGGGATCGTTCTTCTTTCACAGTGCATGTTGCAAATGATTTAACGATTCACCGGACGAAACTGGAAAATGCAGACGCTTTGTACGAGCAGCATTTAGGTGGCATGTTGGCACCGCCATCTGCGGAATTTAAAGATGATTTCCCGGAATTGGTTCGCCATGAATTCCGTGTGAAAGACAGCAAAACGGATATTGTCTTCTCAGGACTTGGCTGGATTACGGTTCAGCATCCAAATGTAGTCATTGCCGCATACGCTCCAAAAGGCGTAGAAGTTCTATTGCGGCCATCATTAATCTAGGGGGATTTTGATGAAAAAATGGTATGCGGTCATCGGAGATCCGATAGCACATTCACTTTCACCTTTTATGCATGAAACTTGGTTTGAAGAACATGGGATCGATGCGTCCTATTTACCGATTCATGCAGAACCATTTGAACTCGAAAAAGTATTTCATGCGTTGAAAACTTTAGGGAATAGCGGTTTTAATGTGACCTTGCCTCATAAACAAGCGATCATTCCGTTGTTGGATAAGCTTGATGGGACGGCAATTGCCATGAACGCGGTCAATACGGTGACGTTTGATGGCAAGCATACAACCGGATGGAATACAGATGGCGAAGGGTTTGTTCGTTCGTTGATGACCTTACAGCCAGATACAGCATCTAAGGTGCTGATCATCGGTGCTGGCGGTGCGGCGAGAGGTATTGCATTTGCCTTGAAAAAGGCGGGATTCGCATCGATTATCATTTCGAACCGGACCTACCGACGAGCTGAAGAATTGGCTGAAGCTATGGGCGGTAAAGCGGTAACGCTAAAAGACGCTGAAATGGCGCTTGCTGAATTTGGAATCATCATACAGACGACGTCTGTCGGACTTGCAAAAGATGAAGGGCTGCCATTATCGCTTGATAATGTTGCGGCCGGTACACTCGCAGCGGATATCATTTACAATCCGCTCGAAACACCATTTTTAAAAGCGGCTGAAGCACAAGGTTGTCGAACATTAAACGGTCTTGGCATGTTCGTGTATCAAGGTGCGATCGCATTTGAGAAATGGACAGGCATCAGCCCGAATACAGAAAAAATGATTCGAATTCTTACGGATAAATTAGGAGGCAATTATGTTAACAGGTAAACAAAAACGATTTTTGCGCAGTGAAGCGCATCATTTAGACCCGATTTTCCAAGTTGGTAAAGGCGGCGTCAACGGAGCCATGCTGCGTCAGATCGAAGAAGCGTTAGAAGCTCGTGAATTGGTGAAAATCAGCATTCTTCAGAATAACGAAGATGGCAAACACGATGTGGCAAAACAATTATCAGAAGGAACGGCTGCAGAATTGGTGCAATTAATCGGCCATACAGTCGTTTTATACAAACCATCCGTTAAAAACAAACGAATCGAGTTGCCAAGAAAAGGATGAAAAAGGTCGGGATTTTGGGCGGAACATTCAATCCACCACATCTCGGTCACCTCATCATGGCGAACGAAGCCTATCATTCTGAAGGGTTGGATGAAGTTCGCTTTATGCCGAACTTCATTGCACCGCATAAAGAAGTAGATGGCGCGAATGCAGCCCAACGCTTGGAAATGACCCGCCTAGCGATTGATGGGCATGCCGAATTCCGAGTCGAAGATTTTGAAATTCAGCAAGGCGGTGTTTCGTATACGTATGACACCATGCTGAAATTGATGAAACGCGAACCGGATACGGAATTTTATTTCATCATCGGCGGCGATAGCATTTCTGATTTGTCTACTTGGCATCGCATTGAAGAACTTGCCGAGCTGGTTCACTTTATCGGCATCAGTCGGCCAGGCTTTGAAAACAAGAGCCCTTATCTTGTTCGAATGATCGATTCGCCGGAAATGCATTTGTCTTCGACGATGCTCCGCCAAAGAATGGCACAAAACAGAACGATTTCATTTCTCGTACCGGAAAAAGTGGAAGCTTTTATTCGAAAGGAGCGGTTATATGGACCAGAGCGCAATGTTGCAGAAGGTGAAGAAACGCCTTCCTGAACCCCGTTATAATCATGTTCTAGGAGTGTTGGCTACAGCTGTAGATTTGGCAAAACGTTTCAATGTGCCAGAAGAAAAGGCGCAAGTTGCTGCGATTCTGCATGATGTCGCGAAATTTTCGGATCAGCAATGGATGAAATCGGTGATGATTTCGCAGAAAATGGATCCGCTATTACTCGATTATCATGCGGAATTATGGCATGCGCCTGTTGGGGCATATGTCGCAAGTTATGAATTCGGTGTAAACGATGAAGACGTATTGAACGCCATTCGTTACCATACAACAGGTCGGGCTGACATGTCTGACTTGGAAAAAATCATTTATATCGCGGACATGGTCGAACCAAATCGCAAATTCACAGGAGTCGATGAATTGCGACAATTAAAAGAACAAGGATTGGATGTTATGATGGAAGCCTGCATCAAACATTCCATCGAATTTCTTGTATCAAAAAATCAACCGGTTTTTCCGGATTCATTGAAGTGTTATGAATACTTCACGAAACAGAAAGGGAAAGTGAAAGAATGACTAAACAAACTTTACTCCAAATGGCTTGTAATGCCGTAGAAGACAAAAAAGCCGAGGACATTGTGGTTTTAAATATGGAGGGCATCTCGCTATTAGCGGATTACTTCGTCATCTGTACAGGTAACTCTGATCGCCAAGTGCAAGCAATTGCGCGCGAAGTGATCGAACAATCGCACGAAGCAGGAAATGAAGTAAAAAGCATTGAAGGCTTTGACGCAGCGCGTTGGATTCTTGTCGATATTGGCGATGTAGTGGTTCACGTATTCCATAAGGATGAGCGTGATTATTACAACCTTGAGCGCCTCTGGAGAGAAGCGCCAACAATGGAAGTATGAAGTATGGAAAATTCGCATCAGTTTATGATGAACTGATGGAAGACATTCCGTACGAAAGATATGTAGAATGGGTCGGGTCCCATGTTCAGTCGGGGAAACTTCTCGACTTGGCGTGTGGGACTGGGACCCTTTCGCAGTTTTTCAGTGATGTTGGCTTTGAAGTGACGGCGAGCGATTTGTCGGAAGACATGCTTACGATTGCGAACCAGCGCTTTTTAGAAGCGAACGCCTCGATTCCAGTTTTACAATTATCGATGGATAATTTAGAAGGCCTAGCAGGTTTTGATGTTGTGACGATCGCTATCGATTCGTTAAACTATTTGGAAGCAGAAGAACAAGTTCAACAAACTTTTGCTGAAGTTCACGCAGCGTTGAATTCCGGCGGCCATTTTTTCTTTGATGTGCATTCTCTTTTTAAAGTGGATCATGTGTATATGGAAAGTCCATTTGTTTTTGACGGCGAAAATGTCGCTTATATTTGGCATACTGAACCGAACGAAGAACCGCACAGTGTCATCCATGACATTACGTTTTTCATGCGTCACGGCGAATTATTCGAACGGTTTGAAGAAACCCATGAACAGCGGACTTATCCAGTCGAAACTTACATGTCTTGGCTTGAACAGGCTGGTTTCAAAGTGGAGTCAGTGACAGCGGACTTTAGCGGCGACAGCCCGAACGAAGAAAGCGAACGCATCTTTTTCCATGCAATTAAAGGCTAAAAACTCGCGATTAGATCGCGGGTTTTTTTATGTCTATTTTCGTTAGCTAGAGATGGAAAAATTCGATAGACAATCGCTTCCAATTGATATACAATTCAGAAAGCTTCATTAAATTGCCTCCTTGTGAAAGGAGTGTGGACCGCTGAATCTATCCCAGCTTCGCGGAAAAATGGCTTGGCTTGCTATCCCGGCGGCCGCCATCGCTTTAGCGATATTTATCCTTTACCCCCACAGTGAGCCGGAACTTGATTCGGCTGAAACGCTTACGTTAATCCAAGCTGAGCCTCCTCAGCAGACGGAAACTCCCCCTTTACAAATTGCACTTCCAGAAACCATTATGATTGATATTAAAGGGCAAGTGGCAAGCCCAGGCGTTTTTGAATTGTCAGCAGGTGCACGTGCAAAAGATGCCATTGCAGCGGCAGGTGGCTTTTTGGAATCCGCAGATCCGAAGGCGATTAACCTTGCGATGAAGGTGCAAGACGAAATGGTGATTTATGTGCCAGCAATAGGCGAAGAAGCGCCTTTAGTAGCCATGCCCACAGGAGGTGGCTCTTCACAAAGTTCGGCTGGTGGCTTAATCAATATCAATACGGCCACTGATGCGGAATTAATGGAACTGACAGGCATCGGACCTTCTAAAGCGGCCGCCATCATCGCATATCGAACAGAAAACGGGAATTTCGCTAAAATTGAAGAGTTAACAAATGTTACCGGCATCGGTGACAAAACCTTCGAACAGTTAAAAGATGGCATTACGGTTCAGTGAATATGATTTGAGCCGGATGGACGGTTGACGAAATGTTCCCCTCTGCTACACTTATTTTAAACAAACAAGCAGGAGGCAATGAGATGAAGCGAATAACTTGGGATCAATTTTTCATGGCGCAAAGCCATTTGCTGGCACTTAGAAGCACATGTACACGATTGGCAGTAGGAGCAACGATAGTCAGGGACCGGCGTATTATGGCGGGTGGTTATAACGGTTCCATTTCCGGTGGCGACCATTGCATCGACCAAGGCTGTTATGTAGTTGATAATCATTGCGTCCGCACCATACACGCAGAAATGAATGCTTTGTTGCAATGCGCGAAATACGGCGTTAGTGTAAACGGCGCAGATATGTACGTCAGCCATTTCCCCTGCCTCCAATGTTCAAAATCGATTATTCAAGCGGGAATAGCTCGACTGTATTATGCAACCGATTATAAAAATCATTCTTACGCGATTGAATTATTCGAACAAGCGGGCGTGGAAGTGATTCAGGTCATGTTCGATGAGCGCAAAATCGATTTTTTGAGCGTCGAAAAAACTTCGCTGTACATGGAAATGCTTGATAAGCTGCGAGAAAAAGGCGGAACAGAAGAAGAACTGGCCCATTTTACTGAACGGGTGAATGAATTATTTGGAGAAGTGGAAGTGTAAGCGGAAATTTTCTTCTATATATTACAGCGGCAATTCTCATTTCCACCTATGCAGCCCATGAAACAGCGAAAATGCTTGTCTTCATCGGGCTGCTTTTTTGCTGGATGTTTTGGAAACGCGAAAATGCGAGCGTGTTTATCGTCATCCTGGTCATATCTGGTTTCACGTACGAGCTTCAGAACCAGCGTGTGCCGGCACCGATTACCACTGCTGCTTATCAAGGGGAATTGGATTTCAAAGGGAATTATGTTATTGACGGAGATAGCTTGCGTGGTTTTGCAGAACTCGCAGGCGGCGAAAAAGTTTATGCTAAATACCAAATTAAGGACATTGCTGAAAAACAGGCAGTTGAAGCAGCATTACCGGCATCGAAACTAATTGTCATGGGAGCTTTCGAAACAGTATCAGAACCTTCACATCGCTATTCATTCGATATGGCTCGCTACATTGAAACAAACGGTGCTGTTGGGATGCTTGCCATTTACACAGTTGAAGGAGTAACAGTTCAGCCTTCGTTTTACGCCAATATGCTTTGGCAACGGAAAAAGCTAGAAACGCATATTGAAAAAACATTTCCGGCAGCGCTCGTTATAGAAGCTAAAGCCTTGTTAATTGGAGAAAAGCAAGGGATGGGAATTGAAGAACGGCGCATTTACCAAACGCTCGGCATCTCGCATTTATTTGCGATTTCAGGTTTGCACGTCGCGATCATTGCCGGAATCGGTTATTTTATTCTGATCCGTTTTCGGGTTCGAAAAGAATCAGCGTTTCTGGTCTTGTTGTTAGTTTTGCCTCTATATGCGATTATGGCGGGCAGCGCACCTTCCGTTTTGCGGGCAACGGGCATGGTTTGTTTCGTATTAGCAGGAAAGCTTGCCAATATCCGGTTAAGTGCCTCACAAGTGTTGCTAGGCAGCCTGATCATCTTCGTGTTTTGGAATCCTTATGCCATCTACAATATCGGGTTTCAATTATCTTACGGAGCGGCATTCGCTATTATTTACTCAAAAAAATTTTTGCAACGCTGCACATCTCCGCTTCAGCAAGGGTTGTTAATTACTGCAATTTCGCAATTAACGCTTTACCCGATTTTGCTTTTTCATTTTTACGAGATATCGTTGTCGGCTTTTATCGTCAACAGTATTTTTGTGCCACTTTATACGATCGTCATCTTGCCCGTTAATCTGATAGCTCTTGGATTAACATTCCTGTCGCAACCAGCTGCAGAAGCGTTTTTTTCTATTTATACTCCTTGTAGAGAATGGGTGGCTGAAGCTATGCGCTGGCTGGCTGCTTGGCCGCATCAGATGTGGAATCCGGGCAAGCCCGCTCTATGGCTAGTATTTTGCCTATTGGCGAGCGTTTTATTGTTTTATGGTCTTGCTGAAAAAAAGTTTCGCGCAAGGCAATTGTTGATTGTCTTCGTGCCGGCGCTGGTTTTTTCATATATCCCCTATACCGATGCTGCGTTGAAAGTGACATTTCTCGATGTGGGACAAGGCGACAGCGCCATTATCGAATTGCCGCATAGAAAAGCGGTCTACGTTATCGACACGGGCGGTCTCTTGCGTTTTGGCAATGAAGAATTCCGACAGCGTGAGCGACCGTTTGAAATCGGTCGGCAAGTCGTGGTCCCATATTTGAAGGGCCGAGGAATTTCAGAAGTTGATTTATTAATTTTAAGTCACGCCGACGCAGACCATGCTGAAGGAGCTGACGAATTGTTTGAAGAGCTGCGCATCAACAATCTTCATGTGACACCCGGTTCACAAGCGACATCGGTGATGCAAGACTTGGCCATTGATGCTGATGAGGCGAAACTGAATTACCCGTTCCGTGGGGTTGGCTGGCAGGAAGGTGATGTGACATTTCGTTATTTGTCACCAGACGATCAGGAATACAAAGGCAACGATGATTCATTAGTTTTACTTTTGGAATACGAAAAGTTTAAAGTGCTGTTTACAGGAGACTTGGAAATGGCAGGGGAAAAGAAAATCGTTGAAGCGTATAATGATGAAATAACAGGATTGAGTGTTTTGAAGGTCGGTCATCACGGCAGTAAAACATCCAGCGGCCAAGAGTTTTTGGAAGTGGCAAATCCCCGACTCTCGATATTTTCCACTGGAAAAGACAATCGGTATAGACATCCAAGCGCAGAAGTTGTGGAGCGTTTTAAAGACTTGAGCTTGCCTGTATTGAACACAGCTGACACAGGGACGATTGAAGTCTTTTATAAAGATAATGAAATGAAGATCCGTAGGATGCGCTGAGGTAATGCAGTTCGCCAATTCGCACAAATTCTATTGAATCACTAAAGAGACAGGGTGGCTTAAATTTTGCCGCCTGTCTTTTTGTTTGGATATATTCCATATTCCCTAAAAAATGTATACTGGATATAAAGAATGATTTTGATTTGTTCAGAGGCGGGGGAAAATGGCGGAAATCGTATGGGGTTTGTTATATCATCTAGTGGCCGCAATAGGAAGATTAATCGGATTTTTTGTCTCAGAGTTGCTGGCAAATGCAATTTCCAGCAAAATAGAAGATTTTTTCACAATTGAAACGAAATTAGAGAAGCATGTGAAAATGTTGAGCGGTGAAAAATGGTTCGATGCATTGATGAAAGATTATCGGTACAGCTATATCGTCGTGCACAATAAGCGCGTCGGCCGCTATTTAAGGGAGCTGTCCAATATTCACTTATTGTTAAAGCACGAAGAGGAAAGAGGCAAGTTTATTGAGATGGTCAAGCAGGAGCATATGAAGTTTGCCAGCGGGACGACTACTAAAATGTAGTAATCTTTGTATAAATAAAAAAGGTTCCCGCAATGCGGAAACCTTTTTTTCTATTCATCGAGCTACGAATTGTACGACAGCCGCAATGATAAAGATAAGTGCAAAGAAACCGAATGAAACAACAAACCCCATTCCAGCGTCTATTGCGTCGTTACGCTTCGACTGTACATTCTGTTCAAATTCATTCATGGCTACCCCTCCTAATTCCCTCTAATTATAAGTGAAGCGTGTGGAAAAATCTAGATTGAAGTCAATTTAAATAGCGGAAAATAGAGGCCGACACAAAAATGTCAAATTACCACGGAAGGTGAAAATCCGATATAGTAGGTAGAGGGGGTGCAATTCATGATCACTTCAGTATGGAAAGCCATCCGCAGTGGACAGATCGATCCTGTTTATGTCATTGCGGGGACAGAAAGCTATTTCATTGAAAAAACCTTGAATTTATTAAAAGAAAAACTGACGGACGGGGAACCGGAAATCATCCATTTTGACTTGGACGAAGTGCCGGTCGATCATGTCATAGATGAAGCGGATACGATTCCATTCTTCAGCGACCGGAAATTGATCATTGCGCGCAATGCATCGTTCTTGCGGGCGGCAGAGCGCG